>DASQBH010000952.1:0-5426 GCA_035635315.1 Longimicrobium sp. | reverse complement strand
GGCGCAGTAGCCTTGCGCCAAGTCCAGCCTGCCCATTGACAGCACCGTGTGAAACTGTCGGTCCAGCAACCCGGCCCCCCCCTCAAGGTAAGGGTCCGCGCGATAGGCTCGCTGTGTGGTATGCAGCGAGGCGGCAAACTGCCCTTGAAAAAACTGAAGCTGACTGAGCGCGTAGAGGGTCGACGCACGCTGGTCGTCGAGGTCGCGCGCGTGCACCAAGTCATCCAGTGCCTGCGCCATCAATTGCTCGCCCGAATCGGCGTACGCCGTCAGCGCGGTTAGCGCCCATCGGGCGCGGCCCCGCAGTTCCAGCGCCGACGGATCGCGCGGGTCCAGCCGGACCGCGCGATCCGCGTGCTCCCGCGCGATCCGGTGGTACCGCAGTTGGTCGGCCGGCCCGCTTCCCCATCCAGCCACTAGCGCAATCAGCGCCCGCTCCACCACTGGTGCCGCCCACTGCGGATCCGCGCGTTCCGCGCGCATCAACACCGTGTCGGCCTCGGCCAAGTCACGTATGGCCATATCCTGGCGCAGCCGATCGGCCGACGCGAGCGAATCCACCGCGTCATAGCGCAGCAGGCGGGCGCGCATGAACCAGTGGCGCGCTTCGCCGCTGCTCGTGCCGTGCCCCGCCGTACGCCTTGATACGTGCACTCCAAGGCGGCGCCGCAGGAGCGTGGCGACGCGTCCGGAGAGCGTCTCCTCCAGCCGCGAATCGCCCTGCTCGGCTTCGACCGTGTCGGCCGCCACAACCAAGCCGCCGGCACGCGGATCGGTGAGGAAGAGCACCTGCCGGATTCCCGTTGGGGTGTCCTCGAGCCGGGCCGACAGCACCAGCGCCCGCTCGCTCAGCGCCACGCTGTCCAGCCCTACGCCGCTGCTCCAGTATGGGCGCGCTTCAACACCGCCGGGCGGGCGGACCACATCGATTTGCGGCACGCGGCTTAGGGTAAGCGCAACTAGGTCCATCGTTCCGTCGCACAGCGCGCGGAGCGAGTCGGACGCGCGTGAGGCGTCGCAACCTAGAATGGCGATGCGCGAGCGCCGCTCCGGGTGCGGCTCCACCAATGCCTCGACGGCAATGTCACGGTTGTCCATCCGCACGACCACGAGGACTACCGCCGCTACCAAGAGCACCGCCGCGATCGCCGCGGCGCGCACCCGTAGCAGGCGGTCGGCCGGGACGGCAGCGGGTGAATTGGTGAGGCGAGGCGCTCGCTCGGCGCGGTGAACGGTAACGCGCACCAGCGGCTCCGGCTCGGCAGTGGCGGGAAGGATGGCGGCACCACAGGGTTCCATCTCCACTCCCGCCAGCGGTCCGGCCTGACGTGCCACCGCAGCGGTAGTCAGGACGGTCCCCGGTTCGGCGCGGGCGCGCAGCACCGACGCACGCAGGGTAGCCTCGTCCGGCGAGCGCTCGTCGCCTGCGTCGGCGCGCCCGCAATCCACTCCCACTACCAGTTCCACCGTCACCCCTTTGCGCGCGCGCCAACTCTCCCATCGACGCAGCAGCCCCACGGCGGCGGCCATGGCGGCGCGAGGGGTTTCGAACCGCGCCAGCACCGAATCGCCCACCACGCCAGTCACCGTGCCGCCAGCGTGCTCGGCCGCGAGGCGAGCGATCGCGCGCAGACGTGTCTGCACACGGGCAGCCTGCTCGGGCGCCTCGGTACGCAGCCGGTCCACACCCGCGGGCGCCGCCAGCCACACGGTGGTGATGGAGAAGAGATGCTCCGGTGTCGGCGACACGTCGGACCGGCGGTCCACGTCCGGCGAGGGTGTGGCCGGCGCTTTCTCTGTCGCGGCAGTGGAAGTCTGCGTCGGCGGGGGCGTGGCATCTGTCGATGATGGCGCCTCACCTGCGGCCGGGCTGCGCTGGGGAGTTCCCCGGCGGATCTCGTCCAGCGTGGCCACCACTTCCGGCGGGGGCTCTAGCTCCAGTTCTTGGCGCAGCACGGCGATGTGAACGGTGAGGTGCTGCACCGCGGCGGCCGTGTCCCCCGCAGCCACAAGGGCGCGCGCCAGTCGCACCGCCACGCGGCTACTGTAGCGGTCGAGCGTCGCCAGTCGCCGCAAGGGCGCCACGGCGCCGGCCGCGTCGCCGCCCGCCTCCCTCCGCCCTGCCTCCGCCTCAACCACACGGGCCAGCATCGCCGCCAGCGCGTTGCGCTCCTCTTCGGCCCAGCGGTCGAACTCGGGAGCATCCTTCACCACGAACCCTTCTAGGAAGGGCCCCGCGTACAGTTCCGCTGCCCGTGCCGCGTCGCCGGCCGCCACCGCGCGCGCGAACTCCTCGACATCGCTGGCCAGCACCCCAGGGTCAAGAGCCACCTCGTCGCCCGTGCACAGGAACGGGTCTACCCCCAGTTCCCGCCGGACCACCGAGAGCGACTCCACCAGCGAGTGCCGGGCGTCGGCCGGGGCAACGTCGGGCCACAGGAGGGAGGTGATGCGCTCGCGCCCCACCGGACGTCCGCGCGCGGCGCCAAGTACGGCCAGCACCGCCAAGCGGCGCCGGTGCGCGGAGCGGCCCTGCATGGGGAGCCCGTCAGAGCCCACGATTCGGGCGCCGCCGAAGAGATGAAGGCGAGGAGCCATGCGATTTTCAGGAAGGTTGAGCATAAGGGGGACGATTGATTGAGCGCCGCCGGACAATAGTAAGCCGCGTCCGGCGCGGCTCCGCAAGGCCGCTCGATCATCCCGCCTCCCCACCCTGAGATCCCTTCATGTCCCACCCTCTCATGCGACACGCCTCCGCGCCGGACGCCGCCTCGCGGCGCGACCTACCCCAGGGGCGGAGCCCCGCCGGCGTGGCCCGCTCGCCCGCCCCTTGGAGCCAAGTCCAAGCTGCCCTGCACTTCCATGCTGACGCGTTCTCCGCCATTCCCAACGTAGTGGGGATGGGGATGTCGTACCGTCGCCGCCGCGGCACCTGGACCACGGAGCCGTGCGTCACCGTGTATGTGCGCAGGAAGCTGCCGCCCGAAGAATTGTACAGCGCTATTCTCCCGGCGGCGCTGGTCACGCCCGACGGCGGCAGCGTAGGGGTAGATGTGGTCGAGGCGGGACGGATCCGGCGCCGTCTCTCCTGTGGAGCGCGGATCGGCTGGCGCGGGCTCCACTCCGGACAGGGGTGGGGCACCCTAGGCTTGGTGGCGCGTAGCCGCGTGGAGAGGCGGCCGGTGGCCATCACCGCCATGCACGTAACCGGGCTGAAGGAGTTCCCCCCGGGAGAGCCGGTGAGGTTCGAGGCGGCAGACCTACCTGGCGGTGAGCCGGTGCCGCTCGGGCACCTGCTGCGAGGGCTGATGGAAGGAGTCGACGCGGCGAAGATCAGCATCGACCACCCCATTGAGGTGGCCGGCTTCCTCCCCGGAGTAGGCGCGCTAACCGAGGCCCGCACGCTGGAGCCGAGCGACCTGCACGCGCCGGTGCAACTGTACGGCGCGCGGAGCCGCTACCAGCCGGGGTTCGTGACCGACCTCGACGTCAGCTACCCGCACGATGGGCTGTACGGGGCGTTCCAGGTGAAGATGAGGTGCGGCAGCGGCGATTCGGGCGCCGTCTGTTGCGACCTGTCGGGACGGATGCTCGGGCTGTACGTGGGCTCGCGCACCTCCGACGCCACCACCCAAGTGTTCTGCCCCATAACTGCGGTCCTCGAGGCGCTGGACTGCGAACTCTGATGCGAAGAACTAGCGGCGAAACACGATCACCCGTGCCGCGGCATTCGCCAAACGGTTGGAAACCCCTCACAGGAGGCGACAAGCGCGACGAACGGCTAACACAGCCGGGAGAACCGGCGATCACCAGCAACCAACAACCGAATCAGCTCATGAACGAGAAACTGATCCATGACTCACTTGCCTCCGAGATGATGGCGGGAGACCGGGACGATGTACCGGAATTCGAGGCCCGTCTCACCGAGGCGCTGACAGGCCATCAGGTTGCGTTCGCGCTCCTGTGGACGCGGGGTATCACGCTCCTGATCTCGAGTCTATCGGTGCGCCGGGTGGCTCCGTCTCCCACGTCTTGGAGGCAGGCGCTAACGCAGCAGTGGATGGACGAAGACGGTCAGTTCAGCCATCCACTGGGGATCTTCTCACCTGGCGACCGGATCGAGGTGATGATCGCCGCTATGCCGATGACCGCCAACGTCCCGAAAGCGGTGGCCGCCGTCGTCATCGAGCCGGGCCAGCGCGTCGTGCAGATCGTCCCGGCGGAAACCGGGACGACGGATTCCATGAAGCAGGGCGAGGTGTGGGCCCGGAAAGGAGCCTTCACCGTATGAAGCGCCTTCTAGCCGCGACGACCCTGATCCTGGCCGTTATGCCGTCCGGGCAGGTCTTCGCACAGCAACCGGCGCCGTCGTGCACGCTGCCAGCCCCCGACGCGCTTCGCGGCTACGGGCCGCAGGATCCGCGGACGAACGCGTCGGCCGCAAGCGCCGTGGTCGCGTCCGAGCTCGACTTCGACTTCTCCCTAAATCCGTACTCGCTGGTCGATGCGACCATTCGTTTCAGCGACGACGGGCAGAAGCAGAAACTCTCTCTTACACCCCTTCGCCTGCGCGCCCGGCCGAGCCATTGGGACGCATGGACGCTCGGTGCTACGAATTCGGGAGGTGGCACGACCTTCTCCACGGGAATCGGCTACGATTGGAGCGCATCGTACTCGCCACGCGCGCGGCAGCTCATCAAGGGATTCAATTGCGCTGCACTTCCCCCTTCCCCAACGCCCGAGGGTGACGAAACGCCAGCCGAGTACGCAAAGCGATTGGAGAAATGGATGCTGGAGGAGTTCCGGAAATACTGGGAGGGGCGTGTCCGTAACACGTTCGCAATCACGGCGACCGGTTCACTCCAGACGTTCTCCTCCCTCTCCGCGACCGACGTGGACCTCGATGACGACGGAGTGATCGACAACAAGCACCAGTTGCGCAGCCGCGGCGTCAGCGGCCAGATCCTCTTTCGTCCCTCAGTTTTGACTACGGTGGCAGTGACGGGTCAGGTGGGGGAGCGCCGGGTCTCCGCGATCGAGACCAGCGAGTTGCGGCCCTACCGCGGCGCGAGCCTCACGGTTACCCGGCGCCTTCGAGTGCTGAATCCTGCTTACCTCTCTACGCCCGAGTACCGCAGCCGGCAGTACATCCCCTCAATCACCGCCGGGCTATCGCTTGAGTGGCTGGAGTGCCGGGGAGAGCCCGAGGAGTGCGACAACAACGTGGTTGACCAACGAGTCCTCACGCCGTTCACTGACGTGCGCCTCCCCGGCGGCGCTCAGTTCCGCGTCGGTCTGCCGATCCGCCGTGATCGCTCGGGTGACAAGTCGGGGACCCGCGTGGTCCCCATCGCCCAGATCGGGTGGTCGATGGCGACTCTGTAGGCTGAGCGCCATCAAGTACTCGTCGCGTGGCGCGTTGGGAC
>DASQBH010000951.1:0-4743 GCA_035635315.1 Longimicrobium sp. | reverse complement strand
GGAGTGGGCCCAGCTGATAGAAGGGTTCGGGATTCTGCCCGGCGTACATGCCGCGGAGCGCCGCGGCGGTCGTCAGCCCCGCGCGGACGGTCGTGGCGTGGCCGATCCACATCGAGGTGCCCTCCTCCAGCTCCATCACGTCCTCCGCCAGCCCGCAGGAGATCCTCCCGCCGCCCCGGGCCACGGTCATGGTGTCCTGCAGCGCGCGGCGCGCGCGGCGCAGCTCGACGAAGCGGCGTGCGTGGTGAAGTCCCAGGGAGACGTCGCGGCGGGCGCTGTCCACGGCGACGGCGTCGAACGCGGCGACGAGCGCCTGGAGCTCCGTCTCCAGCGCCCGCGCCAGCCCGGGTGAGCCGGCGTAGCACCGCTCCCGGAGCTCCGCCCGGTCCGGCTGAAGATCCCACGCGGGCCAGGCGTAGGCACGTGACTGCGCGAGCCACGTGGGGTACTGCGAATGCAGGTGAAAGCTCTCGTGCACAGCCAGGTCCGCATGCATGAGCGCCGGATCGGCGTTCCCGCTCCGCAGCATCTCCCCAAGACGTCCCAGGCGGCCAAAGTCCAGCGGTACGTTCAGCGCCACGACACGCGTGATGCCGCGCGCCCGCAGCTGGGCGGCGACGGCGGCGGGCGCCGGACGCCGCACCACGTCCAGCTCCGCCGCGCTCTCGATCGCGCCGCTTCCCACGGAATCGCTGTCGATCATCCCGTACAGGGGTGATGAGAAGGGCGGGCGCGCCGCGAGCTGGATGATCTCGAGCGGGGCACCCATCCTCCAGATGCCGGCGCACACCGGCGTCCCCGGGTTGCCGCGATACGCCGAGTCCGCCAGCAGCAGCAAGGGATGGTGCGCCAGCGTGTAGTCGTCCCATACAGGCGGTACGGCAGCCACGCGCTCGAATGCGCGGAGGGTGCGAACGGACAGGGAGTCCGCGAACGCGGCCGAACAGGAGCGCTGCGCTTCGGCCGGTCTCGGCACCGTCCCGATCACCGCCACGAACACCCACGCAATCGCGATCGCCCGGGAAAGCTTGAGGGTGAGCATCGGCTGGCTCCCGCCAGGAAGGTTCTGGAACAGCCGTCCTGTCCAGGACGGCGGTGGAGATCGTACGCATGCGCCCGGCCAGCGTCTCGTCACCCGCCCCGTACGTGGCGCAGGGGAGTCGTCGCCATCTCCGTCGCCGGAAGGCGGCGCGGCTTGTGCAGCGACCCACACGCGGCGACCCGCCGCCGACACTCACGTCTCCGCATCATCTCCGAAACGACTCCCATGAGCATCTCGCTTGCCCAGTTCGGCCTCAAGGAGATGCTGCGCTGCGGCCTGGACCTGCGAAAGGGCGCGGGCGAGGCGGCGACGCTGGAGGAGCTGGCGCAGGGCGTGGTGCGGTACTTCTACGACAACTGCCGCACCCAGGACGGCAGCCGCGAGTGCGTGCTGGCGCGCTTCTACAAGACGCACGCGTACGGCGAGCTGCCCGACGAGCTGCAGGCGTTCGCGCGCGGCGTGCTGGCGGGCACGGCGCCCACGCCGGAGCTGCAGTGCCTTACGCTGATGGCCACCGCGGGCGACAAGCCGGGGTGGAACGCGCGCCGCGCCTCGCGCGGGCACCAGGCCATCCCCCTCCCCAGCGTGCAGATCGTGGAGCAGGCGCCCATGATCGCCGAGCTCATCCGCGCCATGGGGCTGGACGTGCGCGCCGTCGTCGATCCGCACCCGGAGCTCATCCGCGGGATGGCGGGCAAGACGTTCAACGTCTTCTTCGTTCCCGAGGCCGCGGGCAGCCCGCACATCCCCGCGCAGGACTTCGTGCGCGACTACGGGGTGCGCTCGGTGCTGGGCTTTGGGGGCGTGCTGGTGACGGGTGAGTTCTACGCCGTCATCCTCTTTACCCGCGTGGCCATCCCGCCGGAGAGCTCCGACCGCTTTCGCAACGTGGCGCTGGACCTCAAGCTCGCCATCTCGTCCACCAACCTCGCCACCACCTTCGGCACCCCCTCCGCCGCTCCCGAGCCCGACGAACCGGCGGAGCCCGCCGAGCCCGCCGGAGCAGCTGTGGATTGATCCACAGCCGGGATGAATGTCGATGATCGCCGGCGCTCCCGCGTGCGCCGACGATTTTTCTTGCGCGCGATGTGGAGGTTCGGTAAAGTTACGGGTCCCGTCGCTCGCTCCATCACCCTTCATTCCCCCGGTGATCCCATGGCCAGCAGCAAAGCCGAGACGGTCGAGCAGTATCTGCAGGAGCTGCCCGAGGATCGCCGCGCCGTGGTGTCTGCCGTGCGCGACGTGGTGGTGCGCAACCTTCCCGCCGGCTACCGGGAGATGATGAGCTACGGGATGATTGTCTGGGGCATCCCGCTGGAGGAGTATCCCGACACCTACAACGGCCAGCCGCTGGGCTACGCCGCCCTTGCCGCGCAGAAGAACTACTACGCGCTGTACGTGATGACGTACATGGTGCCGGCCCTGGAGAAGTGGCTGCGCGACGAGTTCGAAAAGGCGGGGAAGAAGCTGGACATGGGCAAGTCGTGCCTGCGCTTCAAGAAGCTGGAGGACCTGCCGCTGGACGTGATCGGCCAGCTGATCGCCAGCACTCCGCCCCGCGAGTACATCGCGCTGCACGAACAGTCGCGCGCCCAGGCCGCCGCCGCCCGACGCTGAACGGCGTTCCCGTACCGATGGAATGCCAGCGTGCACCGCACCCTGTCATTTCGAAGGAGGCGCCGCGTGGGATTGTGCCTTCGCTCCATACCCTGGCGCCGACTGAGAAATCTACTCACGGGCCGCTTGTAACCCGTCGTCGAGCTATTGACCCGCGGAGCCTCCCCGGCTTTCCTGAGAGTGTGCTTAAGAAATCAGCCTGACCGATTGACTTCCTGAGGGAGGCGCCGCTCCCAACTCGCTGCTGCGCAAGCAATCTGGCGCCGACCGAAAGATCTCGCCGGCAGCACCCGGGGGCTGGATCGGTGCTGCGTGGCCAGCCTCGCAATCGCCGGAACCAGATCCTTCGGTCGCGCGCAAGCGGTTGAGCAACTTCAAGTTCCGAAGGCACGCTCCCTCCGGAAGTCAATCCTCGGTTATCTGATGGACCGGATTCTTGAACACACTTTGAGGCCCAGGCCAGGAACAGGATGCCGCGGGTTCAGTGGTTCACACGGGCACCAGGTGAGGCGAGTGGATTTCTCATACCCAATCCCGCAATTCATTGTGCACCCGGGTTTCTACTGCTGCCTTACATGGAGGGCGCGGAGGACAGACCAATGAGACCAGATCCTGAAAGGACTTGTCTCACACGGGGTCAACGGGGTCAACGGTTTTGATCTTTACCGTTGACCCCGTTGACCCCGTGTGAGAAATGCAGTTCTGATGTGCAACTGGTGTTCGCCCGGATTCGGCATGAGTGCACGACGAATGGTGAGAAACGGTATCAGTCGGCGCCAGGCGATCTGCCGTCGGCGATTTCAGCGCGGCGCCTCCTTCGAAATGACAGATTGGGCGTCTCGCGAGCGACGGGGGGCGACATCCCCTGAAAGAAGCGGTGGGGGCTTGTGCAACGGGCCTCGAGGATGGAGATTCCCGCCCGACGAAACCGTGACGAGCGCCGCCGCTACCGACCGAGAGACTTACGATGGGATATCGCGACGATCCTGAAGCCCGCTCCACGCTGAACGCCGCCTTTACCGGCCTGGGGTTCGCGCTGGTGTTCCTGCTGATTGTGGCGGTGATCGCCTTTGCCTGGGCGGGGGGATTCAGCGGCGGGCACTGATCGGCCGCTGGCTTCGACAGGAGGAGAGCCCGGACGCGCGGTGGTGCGCGTCCGGGCTCTCTCCGTTCCGGCGGAGTGGACGGCTAGTGCTGCATGACGTCCACGTCAAAGCTGCCGGAGGTGATCTGGAAGGGTACCTGGTCGCCTCCGCCGCCGGGGTTGCAGAACCCCGTCCCCGACACGGTACCGGACGCGCGCGTCTCCGACATGTCGGTGATGCGGATGGTGCCCTGGTGCAGGTGGCAGGTGTGCACGGCGATGGACCCGTTCGTCCGCGTGAGGTCGATGGCGATCCCCAGTCCCGCGCAGTGCTCGGCGAGGCACGGCCAGCTGATGGCCGCCGTGCCTACCCCCGCCAGCGGGACGGCGAGCGACGCCATGTCGTAGCGGTTGCCGCCGCTCTGGCTGTACGCGATTACCTCGAACCGCCCCTCCGCCGGGTAGCGATGGCCGATGGCGAAGGTCTGCGCATTGGTCGCGGTGCTGCCGTCCGGGTCGCCCACGGCCCGGAAGGTTCCGGTGACGCCGCCGGAGTAGGAGAGGGTGAGCAGGCTCTCGCCCTCGCCCGGTCCCGAGGGGTTGTCGCAGGCGCCAAGGAGAACGGCCATCGGGAGCGCGGCCAGCAGGATGCGTGTCTTCATCGGGATGTCGGAACTCGGGATAGGGGATCGTCACGGCCGCCGGCGACGGGGCAGCCATCCACGCCGACAAAGGCAAGGTCGACACCCATCGCGCCTTTGTGTGCCAACCGACTGCGGCAGAAACGTTTGACGCCTCGCCTGGATGTATCGGTTTTCCGCGCTCCGTCCGCGTCCGGGGACAGGTAGAGGCCCGCCGGTGGACACCCGCGCGCGCCTTGCCCGCGCCCCGCGCCGCGCCTAAGCTTCGCCGCCTTGCGAACGGGCCCGGGCGCGCGCCACGCGTCCGGGCCTCGCACACCGCCCGCGCCGCCCTGATGCTCTACGAACTCCTTCGCCCC
>DASQBH010000950.1:0-8605 GCA_035635315.1 Longimicrobium sp. | reverse complement strand
CATATCGTGAATTTCTCTCGCGATGAGGTCCCGGAGGGTCGTACGGACTGGGACCGGCTCCGGACCCTGACGGACGACGAGGTGGAGCAGGCCGCCGAGGGTGATCCGGACAATCCGCCGATCCCGGCGCACGTTCTGGCTGACGCGGAACTGGTGCGGCCCGAGGATCGCGCCGGTGTGCCCGTTTCCCTCAGGCTCGATCCGGACCTGCTCGATTTCTTCAAGGCAGGCGGCCCGGGGTACCAGGCGCGGATCAATGCCGCGCTCCGCGAGCACGTGAACCGTGCCCTCGCTTCACGGAGGCGGCGGGCGGGCGGTTGACCGTCTCCACGCCATACGTGCAGAAGCCCCGTCCCGCTGTGCGGGACGGGGCTTCTTGATACAGGCGAGATCAGCCGTTCGTTACGCCGCCATCCGCATCCCGCTGCCCATGGCCTCGAGGCGCGCGACACGCTCTTCGGTGGGCGGGTGGGTGCTGAACAGCTTGCCGATGCCGCCGCCGTGCGCGGCCAGCGGGTTCACCTGCGCCAGCGGCGCGGCGGCGGGGCTCACGTGCATGGGCATGGCGCGGGCGCCGGCCTCCAGGCGCCGCAGCGCGTTGGCCAGGCCGATGGGGCGGCCGCTGATCTGCGCGCCCACGGCGTCGGCCTTGAACTCGCGCTGCCGGCTGATGGCCATCTGGATGATCATCGCCGCGATCGGCGCCAGGATGGCCATGCCGATGAGCGCGAACGGGTTGCTGTCCTCGTCGTCCTGTCCGCCGCCGAAGAACAGGCCGAAGTTGGCCAGGTTGCTGATGGCGCCGGCCAGCGTGGCCGTGACCGTCTGCAGCAGCATGTCGCGGTTCTTGATGTGCGCCAGCTCGTGCGCGATCACCCCCTCCAGCTCGTCGCGCGGCACCAGGTCCAGCAGCCCCTGCGTAACGCACACCACCGCGTTCTCGTAGTTGCGCCCGGTGGCGAACGCGTTGGGCTGCGCGTGCGGGGCGATGGCCAGCGTGGGCATGGGCAGCCCGGCGCGCTGGCGCAGGCGGTCCACCATGTCGTACAGCTCCGGCGCCTGCTCGCGCGTCAGCGTCTGCGCGCCGTACATCCGCAGCACCATCCTGGCCGACGCCCAGTACATCACCACGTTCATCAGCGCGGCGAATACCAGGGCCATCATCATCCCGCCCTGCCCGCCGATCATGCCGCCCACCGCGCCGAACAGCGCGGTCATGCCGGCCATCAGCACGAATACCTTCAGGTTGCTCATCGCTCCCTCCTTTGTCTTGCTCCTTCAGCGTTCCCCGAACCGCGGACCGCGCGCGTGCACCCGCACCTCTGCCCGCACGCCGCAGACGAACCGCCGCAGCGCCGCCGGCAGCTGGACGATCGGCAGCCGGGCGTACCGGCCGTCCGAGCGCCGCTCGTACAGCGTGGTGGCGCCGCCTGGCTCGCGCAGCGCCAGCAGGTGGCCGTGGCGCAACGCCATCCGCACCAGCCGCGACCCGCCGGCCGCGACCGCCGTAAGCACCACCAGGATTGCCAGATACGTCATCCGCCGTCCTTCCGTCAGGGTCCCTGGCGCGGGGCAGGGGCACGCAAAAAAGCGAGACCTGCAGCGCGCGCACGCGTCCGCAGTGGTCTCGCCCCGGTATCTCCTCCGGCCGCCGGGGGCGTTTGCCCCGTCATGACGGCTGGCCGGTCCGGCAGTGGCCCAGGGCATCGCTGCCCCGTCCGCGCCGGCGGGCTACTCCCCACACGCTATCAATATCTCGCAAACCCCGTTCCTGCTCAAGGGCCGGGGATGAGCGTTGGATTAACCCGCAAACCCCGCTGCCGCATCAGCATACATCCACCGGAACGCCGACTTCTACTACAGGTTCACGCAGAGCAGCAGAGAAGCAAGAGGAGAAGACTATGATACCGAATCCTGAAAAAGAATGGGCATACGGAGCAACGGAGCGACGGAGAGGGACATGACCTCCGTTCCTCCGTTGCTCCGTATGAACCCACTCTTTTTGCGGATCTGGTATGAGAGGTACTTCTGCTGCTCTGCCTCTCTGTTGCTCTGCGTGAAATGCAGTTGGGGATTATCGAGAACCCAGCAGGTCGAGGATGACGGGCGTGATGCTCAGCTGGTCGGGACGGGGACCGGCGGCGCGGAGGACGCGGGCGCGGATGGCGGCGCCGGAGGTGGCGGCCTGCACCACCAGGAGCGGGATCTCGCTGTCCTGCCGCGTGGGGCTGCCGTGCCAGGAGTGGTAGCGGCTGGAGAAGTAGAAGCGCTGCGCGATCGGCAGCTCCGTCCCCGTGCGCGCCAGCAGCAGCACGTCGCCCGCGCGGTGGCCGTAGGGGCCGGCGCCCAGGCCCTGCAGCCGCCGCTCAAGGTCCAGCAGCTCGGGACGCGGATGGGCGGCCAGGTACTCCGCGACCGGCACCAGCCGCTCTCCATCGAACACCTGGAACGGCAGCGCGTCCCGCCCCGGCGACGTCGGAGGCCGCGCGAACACGAGGTCGATCGCGCCGCGCAACGCGGGGACGCCGGCGCCGGTGCGCGACGCCTGGAAGAAGGCGCGCGCCACGGGGAGCACGTCCTCGTTCAAGCGCGGCGCGCGGTTCCAGTCGCAGCGGGCGCCGGGCTGCGCGCAGGTGGAGCGGTCCGCCAGGTAGACGTAGGCGAACGCGCCCTGGTAGGCGAGGGCGGCCTGAAAGTCCTGCTGCTCGGGATCCAGCTCGATCTGGAACGGGCGTACGCGGAATCCCGCCTGCCGCAGCACCGCCGGCGGCTCGTCGTCGCCCTCCGTTCCCAGCGCGTGCAGGTCGTCGGCCAGCACGGGCGTGTGGCCGTGGTCCGCGACGAACATCACCCAGGTGCCGTCCAGCGCGCCGGCCTTGCGGTAGGCGTCAAGCACCTCGCCCACGGCGGGGTCGATCACCTGCTGCAGGTAGCGAAGCTGGTCGCGCAGCGGGTCGCCGGCCACGTGCGTGTACAGGTCCACGCCGGGAAAGTAGACCGTCTGCAGGTCCGCCACGCCATGCCGCTCAATACTCTCGGTCAGGCTTTCCACCGCCTCGCCGTCCAGCTCCTCGTACACCTCCTGGCTCACCGTCTCCTCGTCCACCGCGCCGCGCGCCGCTTCGGTGATCATCCGCCCGTACGACGAGGGCATGGGCACGGTGAGCAGGTCGGCGCCGCGGTGGTACGCCTGCAGCGACACGTACGCGCGCACGCCGGCGCGCTCGTACACGGTGGGTACGCGAAGGACGCGGCCCATCAGCTGGTCGCTGTAGACCTCCAGCGCGTGCTCGTGCTGCGTGACGGTGACGGGGGCGGGCGCGTAGAAGCGCATCTCCTCGCGCGCGAACCACTCGTTGCCGGGAACGCCGGTGCGCGCGGCGGGCTGGCCGCTGAAGACGGAGGCCCACGCGGCGAAGGTGGTGGAGGGGAGGATGCTCAGCACGCCCGGCGCGGCCCAGCCGTGCTCGTACAGCCTGGGCTCCGTCTCGCGCCCCAGCAGCGCCGCCACGCGCCGCATCCCCCCGGAGGCGATGGCCTGCCGCAGCTCGCCGTCGCCCACCCCGTCGAGGGCGAAAACGATCACGCGCGGGGCGCCGCGGGCGGCACGCAGGGTGTCGGAGAGAACTTTCTCTCCGCCCTCGCTCATCAGCTCCGCGATCTCTTCCGGCGCGTTCCCCTTCCACTCCAGGTAGACGGCCGCCGCGCCGGCCAGCAGCGCGACCACGCCGGCGAAGACCAGCAGGCGGCGCAGGAGGTGGCGGGGGAGGTCGGCGTCGGGGGCCATGGGAAGGGCTCCAAGGGGGATGCGGAAGCGGGCCCGCAGGATGGATCCCGCGAGCCCGCGCCGTTGTGCTCGGTCGTGTAAAGGGAAGCCGATCGGCGGTCAGGCCGCGGTTCCGGCCAGCTCCTCGTCCATGATGAGCGACGAAAGCATGGCAAGGTGCTGGGGCGTACAGTACAGGCGAATCTCCCCCTTTTCGCCGGCGCGCACGCGATTGCGCGTAAAGCAGACCACCCGCCGCTCGTTGCACAGGCGATCGAGCGCGCGGGCGGCGCGGGGAATGTCGGGGGTTCCGTCGGTATTGTTGCCGTTACCGTTGCCGTTGCTGTTGCCTTTGCGCTTCCAGCCGACGTGGATGGCCACTTCTTCGGCGGAGACGGCGTCGTGCACGGTGGGGTTGAAGGCGTCTTCGTCCAGCGTCTCGATCACCAGCTCGCGGTCGCGCAGGTAGCGGTACGCCTCCTGGGCGTCCTTTACGCAGCGGTCGTCGCACGGGACGGGGTTGCTGCGCACCTCCAGCACCTCGCAGCAGTCGCTGCCCACCACGAACTTCTCGTCGCCCACTTTCCATCGCTGCATGGCCTGTTGCTCGGCGACCTTGCGATTGGTCGCCTGCACGGCGTAGCGAAGCGTTTGGCGGAAGGTGATTTCCACCTCGAAAGGCTTCTGGTCCATCTCGTCTCTCCGGGGGTGACCATGATTGCCGGTCCCGATACGCGCTACCAGCGTGGCGCGTTCGGGTCCGCTGCCGGGACGCCCTATGCCAGTATCGTGCTCGCCTGTTTCTGCCCGCGCGAAGAATATATAGGAGGAATGCGGAATGCGGGGGTCTGCCGGGTTTTGTTCGGGTATTGCAATGACTTAGCGGATTCGCTGCAGCGTATCCGCACGCCCCGCGGGACATGCTGAAGCGGTCGCCCGAAAGCGGAAAACCCCGCAGACTGCGCGGGGCTTCACCTGCACGTGGATGGCGGATTCGGGGTCGAGAAGCCGGCCCTGGGAAAGGCTCACGGCGGCCGGGGTGTGCGGCGCCCCGGGCGGCTGCGCCTCCGCGACCGGGGGGGGGCCGCAAGGCTCGTAGGAGCGATTGAAATCGCGGCAACAACGTCACGCTGTCCGCCTGCGCGGACACGGCGGCCGGGGGGTGTGCGGCGTCCCACGCGCCTGCGCGTCCGCAACCAGGATCATCCGATCAGACCCGTCTGCATCACCACCGCAGGCCAGGCGGGAAAGGCCCGCGGTTACAGTCCGCGAAGGCGGACTTCGTGACCTTCCAGCCGCGGTTTCAACCGCCGGGCGTGATGCCGGCCACTTTGCCTCTCTCCCCTCCACACGCGGTCTATGTGGGGATCGGGGAGGAGCCTACGCCAGCCGCGCCGGCTTGCGCTTCGCGGCGCGGAGCTCGGCGCGGGCGTCGTCCAGCAGGCGGCGCATGCGCGCGCGGCCCACGTCGCCGATGTCCTCGCGGCCAAAGCGGGCGCGGAGGTACAGGCGCACCAGCTCCGCCGCGGGGCCGGCGCCGGGCGCGCGGCCGGAGGCCAGGCGCTCCGCGAAGTCCAGCGGCCCGCCGCCGCCGTCCAGCCCCGCGCGGACGTACGCGCGGCGCAGGGCCAGGTAGGTGCGCGTCTCCTCCGTCAGCCGCACGTGGCGCCAGCGGCGGGCGTTCCACAGCAGGGCGCCCAGCACGCCGAGGGCGATCACCACCGCCACGCCGCGCCCCGCGCCGCCGGCGCCCCCCGCATCCGAGCCGCGGCGGTCGTCGCGCGAGAACAGGTCGCCCACGCGGCTGAAGAGGCCCAGCTGCTTCTCCAGGTTGTAGTCCAGCACCCACTTGAACCAGTGGTACTCCAGCCCGTCGAACCAGAGCGCGGCGGGCCACAGCCATCCATCCTCCGTCTCCGCCGCCACCAGGTCCGCGCGCCCCGGCGGCGTGGGATCGAACGGGACCCACCCCATCTGCCCCATCCACACCTCCACCCACGAGTGGGCGTCGTTTCCCGTCACCGCCAGGTAGTCGCCGAACCCGTTCCACTCCCCGCCCAGGAACCCCGTCACGTTGCGCGCGGGGATGCCGGCCGCGCGCAGCAGCACCGCCATCGCCGTGCTGTAGTACTCGCAGTGCCCCGCGCGGCGGCGGAATAGGAATCCCTCCAGCGTGGCGTCGCGCGCCGTCCGCGGCAGTTCCAGCGTGTACGCGAACCCGCTGGCGAAGTGGCGCTCGATGGCGCGCACCCGCTCGATCCGCGTCGTCTGCCCCGCCGTCAGCGAGTCCGCCAGGCGCTGGATGCGCGGGTCCAGGCGATCCGGCAGCTGCAGATACGGACGGGTGAGCGGGCCGTCGGGCACGTCGCTGGTGCGCAGGGCGCGCTCCGTCGGCCGCGGGCCGGCGGACGTGGTGGTGTAGACGGGCGCGTCGGTGCCGGAATAGCGCACGTCGCCGGTGTAGTCCTGGAACACGCGGATGGCCGAGCGGGGCTGCACGTACATCAGCGGGTGGTTGCCGAACAGCACGTCGGCCTCCGGCGGGCCGCCGAAGATGCGCATCCGCCGGATCGGCCCGCCCCAGCGCCGCCCGTACACGCTGGGCGGCAGCAGCGGCGCCACCACCCCCCGCGAGCGGGTCCACTGCTCGCCGTCAAAGCGGTCGAACGAGCGGCCCCGCCAGTACAGGTTCTCCGTCTGCGGGGGGACGCCGTCGGTGAACTCCACCCGGAACGCGACTTCGGGGTTGGGGACGATGCGCCCGCCGTGCTGCCCCAGCCGCACCTGGTCGCTGAAGCCGGCCATCGTCTCGCCCCCGCCGCGCCGCCCCTGCACGTTCCACTGGCGCGGCAGGCGGGGAAAGAGGACGAAGAGCGAGGCGCTGATCAGCAGGATGACGCCCGAGAACGCGGCGATGGTGATCATCATCCGCCGCCCCAGCCGCACCCCCGGCATGCCGAAGCGCTCCGACTGGCGGCGCAGGTACCCCACCATCAGCGCCAGGGTGGAGAGGACGATGAAGGCGATGAACGACAGCGCGAACCCCAGCCCCGGATAGTACGCCGTCGCCGCCAGCAGCAGGGCGAAGGAAAGGAGGTACAGGCGCGCGTCGTTCTTCGCGTCCACGGCGCGCAGGCTCTCCGCGGCCAGGAGGAAGAGGAGCATGGCCATCACCGCGGGCATGAAGTCCTGGCCCAGGGCAAAGGCCACGTACAGCATCCACGCGCACAGCCCCAGGATGACGAAGCGCGAGGCGCGCTCGATCCACACGCTCCACTCCGGCGGGGGGAGCCGGAAGGTGGCCACGCCCAGCGCCGCCGCCGTCAGCAGCAGGGCGGGGGAGGCGCCGGCGCCCGCCATCAGCGCCATCAGCGCGCTGAGCGCCATGGCCGCGGTAAGGCGGCGGTGCAGCAGCGCCGTGCTCATCGCCCCCCTCCCGCCGCGCTGAAGACGTCGCCCCAGCCGGCGGCGGACGCGCCCGCCGTCACAAGCACGCACTCGCCGGCGGGGACGGGCGGCTCCAGCCTCGGCGCGTCGGGGCGAAAGGTGGCGCGGGCCAGCACGTCCAGCACCCGCTCCAGCTGCGCCCCCCCGGCGCCCGGCCGCACCCGCGTGTCCTGCGTCGCCAGGCCGAACGCGTCGCCGCGGCGCACGGCGGCGGCGGCCACGGCGGCCGCGATCTCCACCGCCGTCTCCGCCATCTCCCCCTCCATCGCGCGCAGGTCCAGGCAAAGCCAGAGCGCGCGCGAGCGGTCCCGCTCGTACTCGCGGACCACCGGGTGGCCGACGCGCGCCGACGTGCGCCAGTGCACGTCGCGCGGGTCGTCTCCGGCGCGGTAGGGGCGCAGGCCGCGGTACTCGCCGCGCGCACCCGCGGAGCCGGCGAACACCTCTCCCGTCCGCCGCACGCGCTCGCCCGCGGGACGCGGCTCGCGCACCGGCCGGTCCGTCCGCGGCCAGACGACCACCTCGCCCGCCACGTCGACGTCGCGCTCCTTGATGAACAGGCCGAAGGGAAATGACGTCGACAGCGTCACCGTCTCCAGCGGATAGACGCCGCGCCGCTCCCACACCATCTCCGCCCGCGCCGTCCCGACCTGCCTTGGGTCGATGACGGGGATCCACCCGCGCGCCATCTTCTTCTGCTTCTTCTCTTCCGCCTCCCCCGCCTCAACCGAGTAGGCGGGGAGGCGCCGGTTGCCGTTGCGCACCTCGTAGACGATGCGTGCGGGGGCGCCGGCCGTGGCCCGCGCCGTCCGCCGCCGCACCTCCAGCCGCCGCAGCATCTGCTCGCTCAGCCAGCCGCTGAGGGTGATGAAGCCCAGCATCCCCCCGAGCATCAGAAAGAGCAGGTTGTTCCCCGTGCCGATGGCCGCCACGCCCAGCAGCACCGACCCCCCGCTGAAGAACCACCCCGCGCGCGAAAACCGCAGCCGCCGCGGCGGCCGCATCCAGCGTCGGATGCGGCGGCGGAGGGGGGAAGTGCGTGAGTGCGGGAGAGCGTTGGTGCGGGAGTTCACGGACGACGGCAAGTGCGAGAGTGCGAAAGTGCGAGAGTGCGAAAGTGCGAAAGTGCGAAAGTGATGTTGTTGCTTCGGGTTTGGAGCGGTTCTGCTGGTCCGAAGTCCGCCCCCTCCGCTCGCTCAGGCTCGCACCTCCCCCAAAACTGCTGGGGGAGGTTGGCGTTGCCGGTGGGGCGGAGGTGCGGCAACGGAGATCACGGTGGCGTCCGCGGGGTGCCCCTCCCCCGACCCCTCTCCGCTCGTTCCTCGCAGAGAGGGGAGAATTCGATCGCGATTCGGAGACCTCCTGCCGTTCTCCCTCCCCCACGCAGTTTGT
>DASQBH010000949.1:0-2681 GCA_035635315.1 Longimicrobium sp. | reverse complement strand
CGACATCGTAGGGGCCCGCCGCGGACAGCCCCAGCTCGCCCACGCCCCGCAGGTGCCGCTCGACCGCGCGCCGCAGCTCCAGCGAGGGAGCCGGCCGGTCGTCGGTCGAGCGGGGGACGATGTACACGGTCACCCACCCCGCGCGGCCGTGCCCCCGCGCGTCTGCGGCCGCCGCGCAGCGCGCCTTGACCACCTCGCCCGAGGCCTCGCGCGCGTGCCACTCGAAGTCGCCGGGGGCCACGGCGCGCCCGCGGTGCGAGATGCGGGCGGCGCCCTGCCGCAGCATCTGGTCGACCGTGGCCACGTCGCCGCCGCCCCCCGCGGGGACGGGGTTGCGGACGGAATCCACCCCCGCCACCGCCGTCACCAGCGTCTGGATCTCCCCCGCCCCCACGTTCCCCGCGGCGCCGCCCCCCGCCTGGTAGGTGAAGGCGCGCAGGTTGTCGGTCCCCGCGGGGGGGATCATCCCCCGCCGCCCGTCGCCGAAGCGCACCCGGCCGCGGGCGGGGTCCAGCCGGTAGTGGCGGCTGCCGGGGGTGGAGTGGACGAAGGTGTCCACGTCCGTCCAGAGCACCCAGGTCTGCTCCTCGCCCAGCACGGTGCGGGTGGCCACGCCGCCGGGCCCCAGCTCCGCCTCCAGCGCCGCCCGCTCCTCGGCGGAGAGGACCTCCCATACGCGGATCTCGGGGGTGCCCACCAGCGACCAGTCGGGGCGGGGATCGCCGGGGGGCGCGGTGAGAAAGCGCAGCTCCTGTCCCGGCTCGCCGTCGCTGGAGCCCAGGTTCTCGTCCAGCACCGTGGCGGCCTGCACGGCGTCCACCGTGTTGGGAAACACTCCCCGCAGCACCGGCTCCTGCCCCGCGCGGTACTCGCCCTCGTCCACGCTTCCCCGCAGCCAGAAGAGGGAGCGACCGAACTGCGAGCGCTGCTGGAACCCTTTCGGCAGCTGCAGGCTCAGCAGCCCCTGCCGCACCAGCCCCTCGCTGCGGTCGTCGGCCGGGAGCGCCCGCCACGCGTTGTCCGTGCGGAACGACCAGGTCATCCGCGGGCGGTTGGCCCCCTCGGCGTCGCGCTCGTCGGCGGCGAAGAGGATGCGGACGGGGCCGCCTTCGAGCGGCCGGTCGAAGCCCAGGTAGAGCGCGGGGCGGGAATCCTCCAGCGGCTGGAACGGCTCGAAGTGCTTGCCGTCCGTCTGGCACGCCGCCGTCTCGTCCAGGAACGCCAGGTTGTTGTGCGTGATGCAGTGCTGCGGCAGGAGGTCCTCGTCCAGCCGGTAGTGGATGGTCAGGCTGTGCACCACCGGGGGGACGATGTTGTCGCGGCGGCTCTGCAGGGCGCCCGCGTCGGTGCCGGCGGCGTTGCCGGGGACGGACAGAAAGGTCTCGCGCCCGTAGTCGCCGCCCACCAGGCGCACGCGGATCCAGAAGTTCTCCTGCCCCGCCACCTCCGTCTGGGCCATCCCGGCGGGAAGTTTGAACTTCACCTCGCCGCTGGAGAGCAGCTTGCCCGTGGTGTCGTCCACCGTAAGCCGCAGCCAGCCGCGGCCGTTCCAGTACTCCCACGAGAGCTCGGGCTGCAGGTCGCTCTCGGCGGAGTTCTGGTACTGCAGCCAGTCCGCGGGCCCCTCGATCTCGTACACGGAGGTGGAATCGACCTCGTCCGCCTGGTCGCTCTCCAGGACCGCCACCTGCGCGTCGCCGCTGTAGGTGCGGATGCGGCCGCTGCGGCCCCGGCCCGTGCCCTCCACGATGCGCAGCAGCTGCCCCTGGTACGCGGCGTCGTCCCCGGCGGCCACGTCCTCCAGGACCACGGCGCGCGGGGTCTCGGCGCTCACGGAGCCCTCCTCCGCGGCCTCGAAGACCTCGTAGTCCGGCGTGCCGGTGAGGTCCGGCCAGGGCGGCGCGAAGGTCACGCGCCCGTCGTTGCCGGGCGTGCTGGTGAGCCTGTGGATCCCCTCGTCCGTGCCGCTGCGGATGCGGACCAGCTGCCCCTCCCGCACCTTCCCGCCCGGGCCGGTGAGGTCCAGGGTCAGCTCCGCGTCCTCCGCGGCCAGGGCCGTCCCCGCGCGCACCGTCGCCACCACGGCGTAGCGGGGTGCCGCACCCAGGCCGGGCCAGGCGGGCTCGAACTCCATCAGCCCCGTCTGCGGGTTGCGGTTGCCCTTGAGCCGCCGCACGCCCACGTCGCCGTCGTCGTCGATCCAGATCAGGTGGCCGCCGCGCGCGTTCTCCCCGCCGGTGGCGGTAAGGTCGATGTGGGTGGTGGTCGCCGCGGCGGCCGTGCCGCGGGTCACCGTCTCCACCAGCGCGTAGCGCGAGGCGTCGTTGGGAAGGGTGTCCCACGCCCGGTCCACGCGCAGCACCCGGCCCTCCGCGCCGCGGGCCTCGATCACACGGTGCTGCCCGCTTCCCCGCCCCGCGGTGATCAGCACGACGGTCGGGGCCGCCCCCTCGTCCTGCGGGATCGTCGGCTCGTCCAGCACCAGCGCCCGCTCCGGCCCGCCCCGCAGGACGCCCGTGCGCCCCGGGTCCTGCCCCTGCCGGTACTCCGCCAGCACCTGCGACTCCGTGGCGCTGAAGACGGACAGGAGCTGCCCCCCCTCCTCGGGTTGCACCAGCAGCGCCGCGGGGTCTGCCCCCAGCTCGCGCCCCACCGGCCGGCCGGCGTTGCGCCAGCTGCCC
>DASQBH010000948.1:0-2729 GCA_035635315.1 Longimicrobium sp. | reverse complement strand
CCCGCGCTGCTCCAGCTCGTGCCGCGCGATCCCTTCGGCCAGCGGCGAGCGGCAGGTGTTGCCGGTGCAGACGAAGAGGATGTTGAACGTGGTGGTCCGCGGCGTGGGGTTGCCCGCCTGCTGGCTCATCTCCGGTCCCATCGCGAGGTCGTGCGCGGCTCCTGGTGCGGCACTGCAAACGGATCGGCGCAATCTACACATCCGCGCAACCCGCGTCCAATCAACCACCTGAGAAATCCGTTAGCCCTGCCGCCAGGCCATCCCTGCGGCGATCCCCATCCCCCGCACCAGCGGGGGATGGATGCCGGATGCCCGCGAAGCGCCGGACCTTCGCTCCGCGGCGAAGTTTGCTTACCTTCATCTGTTTTTGGAATCGATTCATCGCTTTCCCCACTCCCCGACCTGCCGCTCGCATCCTCCCTCACCATGCCCCTGACCGCCTGCCGCGAGTGCGGTGCCGCCATCCCCGCCCATTCCCACGCATGCCCCAACTGCGGGGCCAGGATCGCTCCCGCCGCCGTCGCCCCCGCGGCGTACCGGCCCGTGCCGCCCCGCCCGCCGCAGGAGCCGGAGCGCTCCGGGGGGTGGCAGACCGCCGTCGGCTGGGCGGCCGTCGTGGGGCTGTGCGCGTTCCTGGGGCTCTTCTTTTTCCGCCTGTACGCGGAGGCCGACCGGCGCGCCCTGGAAAAGGCGGAGGTCGCGCGGGAGTGGGAGCACATCCACCAGATGAACGCGTGGATGCTGGACACCTTGTCCACCGCCCCGGAGCCTGAGACCGCCGGCTGGGCGGTGCCCACCTCCGCGCGTGCCAGGCGGATGTGGGTGATCAGCCGGATGCTGGTGGACCGCATGGTGTGGGAGCGGGAAGTCGGCGAGCGATACGGCGTAAAGGGGCTCAGCGCGCCGGCGGCGTGGGCAACGCCGCCCTACTGGGCCAACGCGCGCTCCCACCCCGACGTGGGGAAGTACGTGGAAGGCCGCGTCGCGACGCTCGCGGAAATCGAGAAGACCGCCGACGCCTGGATGGAGGAGCGCACCGCGGCGCTGGCGCGGGAGTCGGGGATGCCCGCCGCGGAGATCCGCGCCATCTTTTCGCGTGACTTCGCGCGCGCGGCGCTGGACGACGCGCGGCTGGCGGACGCAATGCTGGAGCTGCACCGCCTCGCGGTGCGCATGGACCCGCGGGTGCACCACGGCGGCGGAAACCAGCTGCTCTGGGACCGCGAAGACGACATGCACCGATTCGATGCGCTGCTGGACACGCTGAACGCCGCCGCCGCCCACAGCAGGCAGGCCCACGCGAGACGGGAATCCAGAGAGCTCCCCGCCCTCTCCCCCCAATTGGATTGACCCGCAAAAAGAACGGGACCCACGCAGAGACGCGGAGGCGCGGAGAGAGAGAACGACGGAAGAAATGCCTCTCCTTACTTTTCTCTCAGCGTCTCTGCGTCTCTGCGTGAGTTGATTTTCTCGGACTCGGGATCAGGGATGCCGGCGCGCCTCGGCGCTCGCGGCGATGGCTTCGGCGATGGGCAGGTCCTGGGGGCGCGTCACCTTCAGGTTCTCGTACGCACCCATCACCACACGCACGGGCCCGATGTACCGGCCAAAGAGCGCCGCGTCGTCCGTCGCCGCGATCCCCTCTTCCGCCGCGCGGCGGTAGGCCTCGACGATCCCCGCGCGCGGAAAGCCCTGCGGCGTCTGGGCCTGCCACAGGGCGCTGCGGTCGGGGGTGTGGACGATGACGCCGGCCGCATCCACCTGCTGGATGGTGTCCGTCACCGGCACCGCGGCGATGGCGCCACCGTCGGCACAGGCGTCCAGCACCCGGTCGATGATGTCGGCGGATACGAACGGCCGCGCGCCGTCGTGGATCAGCACCGAGGACGCGTCTTCGGGCGTGGCGAGCAGGCCGTTGCGCACGGAGTCGCCCCGCTCCGCGCCGCCGGCCACGATGCGGATCGGCAAGTCCGCCAGCCAGGCGGGCGGGTCGGCCACGTCGTCCGGCGGCAGCACGACGACCACGGAGGCGATGCGGGGATGATGCAGGAAGGGGCGGATGGCGCGCAGCAGCACGGGCTCGCCTCCGATCGCCAGGTACTGCTTGCGCACGGGCCCGCCAAAGCGCAGCCCCGCGCCCCCCGCCACGATGACGGCCGCCGCGCCCACGTCAGCCAAAGATGAGGCCGACAAGGGCGCGCACGTCCTCTGCCGCCACGGCGCGGATCCCCGGCGGCAGCGTCTGCGGCACCGCGCGCGGCGAAAGGTAGGCGGTCTTGAAGCCCATCCGCGCCGCCTCCGCCAGCCGCCGCTCCACCTGCCCCACCGGCCGGATCTCGCCCCCCAGCCCCAGCTCGCCGATGAACACCGCGTCCGAAGGCGCGGGGCGGTCGAAGACGCTGCTCGCCAGCGCCACGGCGACCGCCACGTCCCCCGCCGTCTCCGCCAGCCGCAGCCCGCCCACCACGTTCAGGAACACGTCCAGCGCCCCGAAGGCCAGCCCGGCGCGCTTCTCAAGCACCGCCAGCAGCAGCGCCAGCCGCTTGTGGTCCAGCCCCGTGCTCACCCGCTGGGGCGCGCCGTAGGAAGCCTTTGCCGCCAGCGCCTGCACCTCCACCAGCAGCGGCCGCGTCCCCTCCATCGTCGCCACGACGGCCGAGCCGGAGGCGCCACCGTGGCGCTCGCCAAGGAACAGCTCCGAGGGGTTGCCCACCGGCGCCAGCCCCGCC
>DASQBH010000947.1:0-2607 GCA_035635315.1 Longimicrobium sp. | reverse complement strand
ACGACCTGATCGTGCACCACCTGCACGAGCTGATCGCCGGCCGTCCCATCGAAAAGCCCGTCTACGACTTCGCGCGCCACACCCGCGCGGCCGAGTCCATCCCCGTCCGCCCGCGCGACGTGATCCTCGTCGACGGCATCCTGCTCTTTGCCGAGCCCCGCCTGCGCGAGCTGTTCGACCTCAAGATCTTTGTCGATACGGACGCCGACGTGCGCTTCATCCGCCGCCTGCGCCGCGACATCGAAGAGCGCGGGCGCACCATGGACTCGGTGATCGAGCAGTACCTGACCACGGTGCGGCCGATGCACTTCGAGTTCGTGGAGCCCACCAAGCGCTACGCCGACGTCATCATCCCCCGCGGAGGCCAGAACCGCGCGGGGATCGACGTGGTCGCGGCCCGCATCCGCGAGCGCCTGGCGCAGAAGGCCCGCGACGAGGCGTAGCGGCATGGTGGACCTGGAGCATCCGGCCAACGCGGCCGTGCTGCGTCGACGGATAACACGGGGCATCACTTCTGGAACGTGATCACCGAGGGGCTGCGGGACGCGGCGTGGCTTCAGCATGCCGGTGGTGCGGGCGCGTCCACCCGCGCCTGCAGCCGGTCGATCAGCGCCAGCAGCTCGGGAACGTCGCTGCTCGTGCGCTGATGGGCCTCGCGCGCCAGCTCCAGCGCGCGGCGGGTGAGCGCGTGGGCCGTGGCGGCGTCACCGCCCGCGCGGTGCGCCTCCGCCTCCGCGGCGACGACGTGCGCCCAGGCGCCGAGCACGTCGGGGTCGTTCACCATCTGCGCGGCGGAGGCGGAGTCCAGCCGCTGCACCACGTCCGACATGGGCCCCAGCAGCCCGGACAGGGACTCGCGCGCCTGCGCCAGCAGCTCCGCGGCGTCCTCGCTCTGGCGCACCTTGCCCATCAGCGCCTCCGCCAGCCGGCGCACCTGGGCGATCATACGGAGGATGTAGTCGCGCTTCTCGGACGAGGTGAGCATCGTCGGCGTTCCATCGGTCGGGAGAGGGCGATGAGTGCACTGCCCGCCGTGCATCCTCAGGATACATCGTTCGGCGGTCCCAGGCACATACGGAGCACAATCCCGAAAGCTTCACGCCACGCCTGCGAGGGGATGATGGACGAGGATCTGGAGCGGATGTCGCGCGATGAGCTGGTCGCGGAGGTGAAGAAGCTGCGGCAGGGCGTCCGCGCGCACCGCGACAGCACGGCCCACGAGCTCTGCTGGCACCATCCCGACCTGTGGGCGCTGCTGCCGGAACGGACGGATCCGCTCCCCACCGTTCCCGCGTGGCCGCAGTTCATGCGCGGCTGCGTGCGCTACCGCCAGTCGCTGGACGAACAGCTCCCCCACGCCCCGCGTTCGCACGACGAGCACCGCGGGTGAGGGATCTCCCGTCTGGCCACTTCCTCGGCAAATCCAGGCCCCACATTCAACAGCTGTGAGGTACAGAGGAACAGACAAAAGCCGGAGGAACAGAGGAAAAGCAGGGAATCTTTCTCTGTTCCTCTGGCTGTTGTCCGTTCCTCTGTACCCCATGCCGTTCCTCCGTCTGGGGACGCCGTGATCCTGCGGTGGCGGAACGAAGGCTCTTGACACCCGCGTAACCGCCGAGTATCTCTGGAAACGTTTCCATGAAAACGTTTCCACATCATTTGCTCACCCTCTGAGCATGAAGCGTGGACGGGCGGGGCGATCCGTGAGCATCACCATCCGTGACGTGGCCCAGCGGGCCGGCGTGTCGGTTACCACCGTGTCGCGCACGCTCAACGGCACCGGGCCGGTGAGCGACGAGGTGCGCCGCCGCGTGGAGGCCGCCTCGGCCGAGCTGCGCTACCTTCCCCACGGCACCGCCCGCAGCCTCATCACCCGCCGTACCGACGTCTTCGGCGTGGTGCTTCCCGACCTCTTCGGCGAGTTCTTCAGCGAGGTGATCCGGGGGATGGACCCGCAGGCGCAGCAGCGCGGCTACCACCTGCTGCTGAGCGGATCGCACGACGGGCGGCGCGAGATCGAGTTCGCCGTGGGCGCCATGCGCGGCCGCGTGGACGGGATGATCGTCATGTCGCCCGACGTGAGCGGCGACGAGCTGGAAAGCTGCCTTCCCCCCGACGTCCCCGTCGTCCTCCTCAACTGCGACGTGGCCGGCACCGGCTTCAGCGCCATCAATGTCGACAACTACGGCGGCGCGCTGGAGATGGTGCGCCACCTGATCTCCCTGGGCCACCGGCGCGTGGGGATGGTGACCGGCGCGGCGGCCAACTTCGACGCCCGCGAGCGCCTGCGCGGCTTTCGCGCCGCCATCGAGGAAGCGGACGGGGTGGAGGGCGTGGAGACGGACGGCGACTTCACGGAGGCGGGCGGCTACCGCGCGGCGCTGGCGCTGCTCGACGCCCCACATCCGCCCACGGCGATCTTCTGCGCCAACGACTCCATGGCCGTGGGCGCCATCAGCGCGCTGCGGCGCAGCGGACGGCGGGTGCCCGACGACGTGGCGGTGGCGGGGTTCGACGACATCCCCATCGGCCGCTACCTGAGCCCGTCGCTCACCTCCGTCAGCGTGGACGTCAACCGGATGGGCGCCCGCGCCGTGGAGTTGCTGT
>DASQBH010000946.1:0-2958 GCA_035635315.1 Longimicrobium sp. | reverse complement strand
GGCCGACCACCTGCGCTACGAAGAGCTTCTCTACGACCGCTTTACCGGCTTTCCCACGCTGCCGGTGATGATCGAGCGCGGCCGCGAGATGCTGGACAACCGCGGCCGGCTTACGCTGCTGTACATCGAGTTCGTCCGGTATTCCAAGCTGGAAGAGATCTACGGCTGGGAAAAGCTGGACGAGGTGCTGCAGACCACGGCGTCGGCGGTGCGCGACTTCTACGCGCGCTACGACGGCGACAGCGCCATGATGGTGAGCCACACCGGCGACGACGACTTCATCTTCTTCGCCGACCTGGCGCCCGAACAGGCGGAGCAGCGCATCAACGAGATGGCCACCTCGCTGGAGACCGACGTGCGCGCCCGGCTGGAGACGGAGCACGGCGAGGACATCGCGGGGCTGTTCGAGATCTACGTGGGCTCGGTGACGCTCTTCCGCAATCCCAAGATCCGCACGGAGCGCATCATCTACCGCGGCATCCGCGAGGCGGCCCAGGCGGCGCGCAGCGTGGAATCGCGCGAGCGGGCGCGCAAGGTGGCGGACCTCAAGGAGACGCTGCGCGAGGGCGCCGTGTACATCGTCTACCACCCGATCGTGGTGACGGAGACGCGCGAGGTGTTCGGCTACGAGGCGCTCGCCCGCGGCGTGCACCGGGCGCTGCGGTCGCCCGAGGTGCTGTTCGGGGTGGCGGAGGAGGCCAACCTCATCTGGGAGCTGTCGCGCCTGTGCCGGCGCAAGGCCATCGAGGGGATGGACGACCAGCTCAAGCCGGAGCACCTGCTGTTCATCAACATCGACCCGCACGACTTTCGCGACCCCACCTTTCGCTACCTTGACCTGGACGACCTGGGGGTGGAGGAGCCCGGGCGCATCGTGCTGGAGATCACGGAGCGCACGGCCATCACCGACTACCCCACCTTCCAGGGGTACCTCAAGGAGTTCCGCGACCGCGGCTTTCGCTTTGCCGTGGACGACGCGGGGAGCGGCTACGCGGGGCTGGGGAGCATCGCCAACCTGGAGCCGGACTTCATCAAGCTCGACATCTCGCTCATCAGCGGCATCGACGCCAACTTCATGAAGCAGAACCTGGTGGAGACGATGGTGCAGTTTGCCAACGACCACAACATCAAGGTGATTGCCGAAGGCGTGGAGCGCGAGGAGGAGTGGGAAACGGTCAAGCGGCTGGGGGTGCACTTCACCCAGGGCTTCCTGTTCCACAACGTGGCCGCCCAGGCCGCGCAGACCAAGGCCGCGCTCAAGGCCATCGCCGCGGGAAGCGCCGCGGCGGAGTAGGGGACAGCGTAGAGCAGGCATCGAACTGCGTCCGAAACCCGCCCCCTCTCCCGGCCTCTCCCCCAAAAAACCCTGGGGGAGAGGAGAATTCGATCCCGCTCCGAAAGGCCTCTTGTCGTTCTCCCTCCCCCACGCAGTTTGTGGGGGAGGGCCGGGGAGGGGGGCGACCCACCATCTCGCACCCCTCTTTCCGAAGCTCACCGCCGCCTGCCCCACATCAACCTCCCCCAGCAGTTTTGGGGGAGGTGGGCGGGTGGTGCCCGCCCGGAGGGGGCGGACCTGGAGCCGTCCACATCGCCGGCGAACCCGCCGCTGGTACGTCTCCTGCCTCGCCCGGCCGCACACCCACAACCCCGCCACGCCGGTGATCATCGACTGCCACACGCACCTGAACCGCTACACCGAGGACCAGCCGTCCACGCTCGCCGAGCGGCACGCGGCGCTCATCGCGCAGATGGACGCGAACGGCGTGGATCACGCGGTGGTGCTCACGTCGTACATCGCCAACGACGACCGGGCGTCCCCCGAAGAGACGCTGGAGCAGGTGGAGGGCGATCCGCGCATCAGCGTGGTCGCGGGCGTGGAGGTGCCTACGCTGGACGCGCACCAGATCGGACGTCTGCGGGCACTCCTCGAAGCCGGCCGCGTTCGCGGGCTCAAGCTGTACCCCGGCTACCAGCCGTTCCACCTGACGGATCCCGCCGTGCGGCCCATCTACGAGATGGGCGCGGAGTTCGGGGTGCCGGTGATGATCCACACGGGCGACACCTGGACGCCGACCGCGAAGATCCGCTACACGCATCCGCTGGCGGTGGACGACATCGCCGTGGACTTTCGCGAGACCACCTTCGTCATCTGCCACCTGGGAAACCCGTGGTTCACCGACGCCATGGAGGTCATCTACAAGAACCACAACGTGATGGGCGACATCTGCGGCCTTACGCTGGGCGAGTTCCAGCCGCGCTACGAGCGCCTTGCCCTGCGCTGCGTGAACGACGCCATCGCCTTCATCAACGACCCGGGAAAGCTGATGTTCGGTACGGACTGGCCCATCAGCGACATCGGCAGCTACCTGCGCTTCGTGGACCGGCTGGAGATGACGGACCAGGAGCGCGAAGGGATGCTCTGGCGCAACGCGGCGCGCCTGTTCCGCCTGCCGCTCACGAAGGAAGCGGCGTGACCGCGGGGGAGGAGCCGGGCGGCGAAGCGCAGATGCGGGTGGTGGCGGTGGATGACGAGCGGACGCCCCTGGCCGCGGAGGCGCTGGAGCTGATCGCCACCTCCATCGGCGACGTGCAGCCGGTGAACGACCTGCTGTCGGAGATCGAGGAGCGGCGGCGGGGAATGCCCAGCGGCGGCGACGCCCACCTGCTGGCGATGGTGGATGGCCACGGGCGCGCGGCGGCCGCGGCGGCGGGAATCTACCTGGAGGGGGTGAACGCCGGCTTCATCACCTACCTGGCGGTGCGCAAGGACCTGCGCGGCAAGCTGCTGGGGCGCGGCCTGCGCGGGCACCTGCTGGCTTCCATCCGCGCCGAGGCGCGGCGCAAGAACGGCGCGGACCCGGCGTGGGTGGTGGGCGAGGTGCGCGGCGGCAGCCCCTGGCTGCGGACGCTGGTGGGCGCCGGGCAGGTGATCCCCTTCGACTTTCCCTACTTCCATCC
>DASQBH010000945.1:0-6383 GCA_035635315.1 Longimicrobium sp. | reverse complement strand
GTCCAGCCGAGTGTAGTCGCACTGGGCGCCATCGCGGCGGCGGAAGGCATCCAGTGCGACTACACTCGGCTGGACGGATACTGGTTCCTCACGCCGGAAGACTCGCCGGAGCTGCTGGACCGGGAGCGCGACGCCGCCCGGCGCGCGGGGGCCGACGCGGAGCGGGTGGAGCGCATCCCCGGCGTGCCCTTTGACAGCGGCCCGGCGCTGCGCTTTGGCGGGCAGGGGCAGTTCCACGTGCTCAAGTACCTGGCCAGGCTGGCGGACGCCATCCACCGGCTGGGCGGGCGCATCCACACGGGCAACCTGGTGAACGAGGTGGAGGGCGGGGCGCGCGCCACGGCAAAGGGCGAGGGCTTCTCCGTATCCGCCGGCGCCGTGGTCGTGGCCACCAATCCCCCGGTGCACGACCGGTTTGCGCTGCACACCAAGCAGGCGCCGTATCGCACCTACGTGGTCGCGGGCAAGGTGCCGGCGGGGACGGTGCAGCCGGCGCTGTTCTGGGACACGCTGGAAGCCTACCACTACATCCGCACGCAGCCGGTGCAGGGCGATCCGTCGCAGGTGTGGGTGATCGTGGGCGGCGAGGACGTAAAGCAGGGGCACGCCGCCGACCACGACGAGCGGTACGCGCGGCTGCTGGAGTGGGCGCGGCCGCGGTTCGGCCTGCAGTCGGCGGAGCTGAAGTGGTCGGGGATGGTGATGGAGCCGTTCGACTACATGGCGTTCAGCGGGCGGGACCCGGCGGGGCGCGAGAACGTGTACGTGCACACGGGCGACAGCGGCCACGGGATGACGCACGGCACGCTGGGCGGCATGCTGATCTCCGACCTGATCCTGGGCCGCCCCAACGAGTGGGAGACGCTGTACGAGCCCTCGCGCAAGACGCTGTCGCTGGACTCGCTGAAAGAGTTCGCCATGGAGAACCTGGACGTGGCGGCGCAGTTCGCCAAGCTGTCGCCCACGTTCAGCGACGCGAAGGACGCGGGGGAGGTCCCGCCGGGGACGGGCGCGGTGGTGCAGCGCGGGCTGCACAAGGTGGCCGTCTACCGCGACGAGGCGGGGGTGGCGCACGAGATGTCGGCGCTGTGCACGCACCTGCAGTGCGTGATCCGCTGGAACAGCGAGGAGCGCAGCTGGGACTGCCCCTGCCACGGCTCGCGCTTCGGGCCCACGGGCGAGGTGCTTACCGGGCCCGCCATCTACCCGCTCAAGCGGCTGGACGAGTCGTCCGGATGATCTGACGCTCGTGCAAACCGCGGTTTCACGCAAAAGGATTTGCACGGGGAGCAACGGAGGAACAGAGATGGAGGATCGTCTCTGTTCCTCTGTTTTCCGTGTGAGAGCAGATCCGCAAAAGATTGGGTTTCATACGGAGCAACGGAGGAACGGAGATCATGCTCCCCTCTCCGTTGCTCCGTATGCCAATTCTTTTCCAGGATCCGGTATGAGACCAGGCCTTTTGCTGCGTTTCTTCTTCGCGGGGGAGATCAGCGGGGTGGCAGGCCGTAGCGCTCGCGCATCTCGGCCACCCAGGGCGGGATGTCGCGGCGGCTGCGGGTGTAGCTCTGCTCCATGCAGTGCAGCATGGCGTCCACCGTCTGCGCCTGCATGCCGGGGGGCAGGTCGTGCACCAGCACCCGCAGCGCGGCGTACGCGTCCTCGTCCGAAAGCTCCTCGCGGGCCTCGGCGGCGTGCGCCAGGTACCAGCGGCGCAGGCGGTGGATGGTCTTGGTGTACGGCATGTTGCCGTCCAGGAACTTCTTGAGCCCCGACGGGCTCATCCCGATCTCCCGCGCGGCGGTGCGCAGCGAAGTGCGCTCCACCCGCTCCATCACGGCCTCCCGCATGGTCGGGATCAGCCGCACGTCCGTTGGGCCGGCCTCGTCCCCCTGCTTGGCCAGCTTCTCCATCAGCGCCCGCACTCCCTCGCGGTCGGTGGGCGCGTCTCCCGTGAACAGCTTTCTGATTCTCCTGGGCGGCTGCATGCTCCTGCTCCCTCCGGTCCGATCGTTGTGCGCATCCCGCTGCTTTTGTACACAACGTACACTTAGGAGGGCGTCCAAGGCAAATGGCGCACGCGGAGCGACGGTGATTTCCGCCGCTCCGCGTGCGCTTTTCGTTCATCCCCCAGCGCGTCGGCCGTCTACCGCTGCGCCCCCTCGCGCAAGGGATTGACGATGCGGTGCGGGACGAATCGGCTCAGGTTGTCGGTGATGGGGCCCACCGACTCGCGAATCCCCATCCCCGCCGGCTCCTGCCCGATGATCCAGCTGCCGATCACCGGCCGGTGCCCGTCGAACTCCGGGAGCGGCGCGTACTCCTGATAGACGAAGCCTTCCGCGCCGTAGTCGCCCCCGCTGGCCGCCGCCTCGTGCCAGGGGCTGACGATGCGCACGTTGGCGCCCTCGCGGCTCAGCAGCGGCTTGGCCACGTAGGCGTCTACCCCCTGCCGGAACATGAACTCGTCCCGGTACGCGGGAAGGAGGTTGGGGTGGCCCGGGTTGCGCTCCCAGAGGATGGGGAGGATCCCCTTGTTGCTCAGGATCATCTTCCACGCGGGCTCCATCCACTGGATGGTCCCCGCGCTGCGCGCCAGGTGCTGGCCGAACTCCTCGCCCACCATCCACTCCCACGGGTACAGCTTGAAGATGCAGCGGATCTCGGCGCCGTCCACGTCGACAAAGCGCCCCCCCGCGGCGTCCCAGCCGATGTCCTCCACCCGCAGCTGCAGCGTGCGCAGCCCCGCCTGCTCGGCCGTGTCGCGCAGGTAGACGATGGTGGACTCGTCCTCCACGTCGTCCATGGAGGCGAAGTGGACGACCGCGTCCAGCAGGTGCGGCTTGAGCTCCGTCCACGTCTCCACCAGCGCCTCGTGCAGGCGGTTGAACTGGTCGCCGCCGGGAAAGCGCTCCTCCAGCCAGAACCACTGCGCCACGGCCGCCTCTACCAGGCTGGTGGGGGTGTCGGCGTTGTACTCCAGCATGCGGGGCTCGCCCGTGCCGTCGTAGGAAAAGTCGAAGCGCCCGTACAGCGAGGGCGCGTCGGCCTCCCACGACTGCTCGATCAGCGGCACGGCGTGCGGATGGATGGCCAGCTCCGCGTACCGCCGCTCCCGGATCACCGCCTCGGCCGCCTCGATGCACAGGCGGTGCATTTCGCGGGTGGCGTTTTCGATGCGGTACACCTGCTCCAGGCTGAAGGTGTAGTGCGCCCCTTCGTGCCAGTACGGCACGCCGCCGGCGGTGTGGTGCCGCAGCCCCACCTCTTCGACCTTCTTTTCCCAGCCGTCGCGGGGCGCGTGCGTGTGCCGCTGCATGGTCAGGCGCCCACGCCGCCGCGGCCGGAGCCGGAGCGGACGGTGCCCGTGCGCCCGAACCCGCCGCGCGACACGACCGGCGCCGGCGCGCCGCGGGCGATGGGGCCGCCGGGGCGGGTGCGCGCCACACCGCGGTTGTCGTAGTAGTAGCCGCCCCACATGATGGGGAAGAACATGGGCACGTAGCCGGAGCGCGGGCGATCCTCGCACACGTCGGGGTTGTTGGGATCGCAGTACCCGCGCATGGTCTGCCGGGGCCGGTCCTCGCCGCCGCCGCACGCGGCCGCGCCCAGGGCCATCGACGACACCAGCGTAAGCCGGATGGCGGTCGACTTCTTCAAGTTTCTCCCACCTGCAAAGGTGAACGTCCGTCGGCGGCCGACAGGGCCATCCGCTTGGACGGCATCAATATACGCAAACGCCGCGTCCCGGTTTCGACGGGTTGGCGAGGCGGGGTCCCACCGATTGGGAGCGCGGCCCACGCGGCGCGCCGCCCCGCCCGCAAGGCGAATGAATTCGCTGCAACAACCACACGAAATCCGCCTGCGCGGATTGTACGGTGTGGGGCGGCCGTGAATCGGGTGCGCGTGGATGATGCGGCCAGCGTGCGCGGCCGGCTCCGTTCCGGCGGTTGAAACCGCGGCTGGAAGGTCACGAAGTCCGCCTGTGCGGACTGGCCCGTCAGGCGCCGCGGTCGCTGCCTTCGGGCGCGGCGGGTTGCACCCAGTACGTCTGCTTGTGGGCCAGCGCCTCGAACCGGCGCTGCTCCGCGTCCGCCGCCTCCGCGGTGGCGAACCGGCCGAGGAGGAAGCGGTTGCCGTTGTCGTCCTGGCGCCACAACTCCCAACCGCCCGCCTCATGGTTGCTCATCGTCCGATCACGTCGTTGCGCCGTCACACGCCAGAGCCTGTGGATCGCAGCCCCGCGGTTCCGCTGTCCAGCCGCGGATTATGCCGATCGCGGATCTAATCCGGTGATTGCCCCGGTCGCGGACGCACAGGTGGTTGGAACGCCGCATGGAGCCGGGCCGCCGAGTCCGCGCAGGCGGACTTTGTGGAGTTGTTGCCGCGAATTTATTCGCCAGGCAGGCGGACGGCACGTTATCCGATCCGGCTCTCAACCCATTCATCCGCCCGGGACGAAGCCCGCTATGTCCCTGCCGGCGCCGCCGCCGGCTCGCGCAGGATCGGCTCCAGCGTCTGCCAGACGGTGGCGGCGACGCGCTGGTGGCCCTGCTCGTTGGGGTGAATGCCGTCGGCCAGGTTCAGGTCCGGCTGCGCGGCCACGCCCTCCAGGATGAAGGGGATGAACGTCAGCCCGTTCTCGCGCGCCAGCTCGGGATAGGTGCCGTTGAACTGGCGGACGTAGCTCTCGCCCAGGTTGGGCGCCGCCAGCATCCCCGCCAGCACCAGGCGCGCGGTGGGGCGCGCGGCGCGCACGGTGTCGATGATCCCCTGGATGTTGGCGCGCATGGTGTCCAGGTCGGCGCCCGTGAGCATGTCGTTGGCGCCGGTCTCGATCACCAGCACGTCGAACGGCTGCTTGATGAGCCAGCTGCGCACCCGCTGCAGCGCCCCCGCGCTCTTTTCCCCGCTGAGCCCCGCGTTCACCACCTCCCACGGCAGCCCGGCGGAATCGATCTTCTGCTGGATGAGGGCGGGATACGCATCCTCGCGCTCCAGGCCGTAGCCGTCGGTCAGGCTGGTGCCCAGGAACATGACGATGCGCCGGTTAGCATCGGATGACGATTCGCCGCCGGCCGCGCTCCTGGCGGCGGAATCGGCGGGCGGCTGGTTGCTTTCGGCGTCCCCGCATCCGAAGATCAGGAACGGAAGGACGAGGGCCCACCACGGGCGCATGCGAAGCACGAACGGCGGTACGATGCTCATTGCGGACGATCTCCAGAAAACCTATCGCAGCGGCGGACGGCCGCTGTCGGCGCTACAGAACGTAAGCTTTCGCGTGGAGCCCGGCGAGACGGTGGCCATCGTGGGCCCCTCCGGCAGCGGCAAGACCACGCTCCTGGGCCTCCTCGCCGGCCTCGACCGGCCGACGGGCGGCCGCGTGCTGCTGGACGGCACCGACATGGGCGCGCTCTCCGAAGACGACCGTGCCCGGCTGCGGCGCGAGAAGATCGGCTTCGTGTTCCAGTCGTTCCAGCTCATCCCCACCCTCACGGCGCGGGAGAACGTGGCGGTCCCGCTCGATCTCGCCGGCAACGGCGGCGGCGCGGCGCGCGCGGACGAGCTGCTGGAGCGCGTCGGCCTCGGCGGGCGCGGACACCACTACCCCACGCAGCTCTCCGGGGGCGAGCAGCAGCGGGTGGCGCTGGCGCGCGCCTTCATCCACCGCCCGTCGATCCTCTTTGCGGACGAGCCCACGGGCAACCTGGATGCCGCCACCGGCGCACGCATCATCGAGCTGATGATGGAGCTGAACCGGGAGATCGGGACGACGCTCGTCCTGGTGACCCACGACCTGGACCTGGCCGGCCGCACGCGGCGGGTGATCCGGCTGGCGGACGGCGCCGTGGTGAGCGACGAGCGGGGCGGCGGATCGTGAGCCTGCGCCCCCTGCTGGCGCTCTCCTGGCACGAGAGCCGCTTCGCCCGCCGCCGGCTCCTCCTCTTTCTCAGCTCCATCACCCTGGGCGTCGCCGCGCTGGTGGCGACGCAGTCGTTTGCGGCCAACCTGGCGGCCGGCGTGCGCGACCAGGCGCGCGACATGATGGGCGCGGACGTCAGCCTGAGCAGCAACCGCCCCTTCGGCCCGCGGACGGAGCGGGTGCTGGACTCGCTGCGCCGGGCGCGGATCCCCGTGGCGCGGGTGACCTCGTTCGCGTCCATGGCGCTGGCGGAGCGCACGGGAGGCGCCCGGCTGGCGCAGGTGCGCGCGGTGGAGCCCGGCTACCCGTTCTACGGCGAGATCGTCACCGGGCCGGCGGGGCGGTGGACGGACCTGCACCGCGGGCGGAACGCGCTCGTCGATCCCGCGCTGCTGATCGCGCTGGACGCGCGCGTAGGCGACGCCATCCAGCTGGGCGAGTCGGCGTTCACCATCATCGG
>DASQBH010000944.1:0-2135 GCA_035635315.1 Longimicrobium sp. | reverse complement strand
TCCCAAGGGTCCGGCTGTTCGCCGGTTAAAGCGGTACGCGAGCTGGGTTCAGAACGTCGTGAGACAGTTCGGTCTGTATCCGTCGTGGGCGTTGGAAGACTGATGGAAGCCGTCCTTAGTACGAGAGGACCGGGACGGACCGACCTCTGGTGTACCGGTTGTCGCGCCAGCGGCAGTGCCGGGTAGCTACGTCGGGAAGGGATAACCGCTGAATGCATCTAAGTGGGAAGCCCCTCCAGAGATGAGTCTTCCCGGGGACTAGATCCCCCTGAAGGGCCGTGGGAGACCACCACGTTGATAGGCGGCAGGTGCAGGGCGCGTGAGCGCTACAGCCGAGCCGTACTAAGGGCCCGTGCGGCTTGACCGGTCCATCTGGCCGGTCCACCTACAAGCTGCAAGACAGCAAAGAGCCTGCTACATACGCAGGGCTCTGCTGAGTCGATGCTCTACACGAGCAAGACTTCTTCTACCTGACCCCACACCCGGACCTTTATGGCCGGTGGCTATGGCGCGGGGGATCCACCCGATCCCATCCCGAACTCGGAAGTGAAAACCCGCTGCGCGGATGGTACTGCCGGGGCCACCCGGTGGGAGAGTACGGCGCCGCCGGCCTATTATTGCAAACGCCCGCCCTGATCCTCGTGATCAGGGCGGGCGTTTGTCGTTTCCGTACGTCACCATCAACTGCACTCACGCAGAGCAGCGGAGAGGCAGAGCAGCAGAGGGGAGATCTCGTCTGCTACTCTGCCCCTCTGCTGCTCTGCGTGAGTGCTTTTCGTTCCTCCGGGAATGGCACCACGTCGGAGCTGCGGAACGATTGCGGCGCAGTCCGTGCCTGTGACTTTCACCGAGAGGGCATCCGATTCCGCCGGGGAGAGGCCGATGAATCCCACAGACAACACGCGACGCGACAGCGCGGTGCGCCGGCTGGACACGCTGGGCTACGTGCTCGACAACTCCATCCCGCTCCCCGGCACCAACCGCCGCTTCGGGCTGGACGCGGTGATCGGGCTGGTGCCGGGGTTTGGCGACGCGGCGGGGTCGCTGATGTCGGCGTACATCGTGGTGCAGGCGGCGCGGCTGGGGGCGCCGGCCTCGTCGCTCGTGCGGATGCTGCTGAACGTGGGGATCGAAGCGCTGGTGGGCGCCATCCCTTTCGCCGGCGACCTGTTCGACGCCTGGTTCAAGGCCAACGCCCGCAACGTCGCTTTGCTGCGCCGCGAGCTGGACCGCCCCGGCAGCACGCGGAAGTCCAGCACGGGGGTGGTCCTCGCCGTCATCCTGGCCCTGGTGCTGATCCTGGGGGCGGTGGGGTGGCTGGCGTTCTCCGTCATCCAGGCGCTCTGGCAGGCGATTACCTGAAGACCAGTGCCACGCAAAGCGGCGGAGGAGCCGAGAAGTTTCCCATCTGCTGCTCTGCGTGGCTTTTTCAGTGGCTGGTGTTCAGCGCGTCCTCGCGGCCAGACTGGCCTTCGAACGCCTCGCGCTGGGTGGTCTGGCCGCCGTCGCGCTCCCGCTCGGTCACCGGCCCATCGAGCAGGCCCTCACGCTCCACCTCGCCGCCCTGCGTCCCGTCGCGCTCTACGCCGCCCGCGGACAGGTCTTCGCGCTCTACCGGCGCCTCGTCCATCCGCTGTTCCACCATCCCGGGGTTCACGTCGCTCTGGCTTTCAGGATCCTGCATCTCCGCCTCCGTGCTGCGTGATGACCTTCGTCTTCCGGGGTGGCTCGTCGCCGCAAGCGGCAGGCCCGCACGCGTGGCTGAACACCGTCACCTTCCGCAACCCCAATGAGCTCATCGGCGTTACCGTCTTGGGAAAGGTGCGGAGTTGACGGCGCACGCTCTGGTTGTTACCATTCTGGTAAATCGGAAGAGGCCGGGAGAGTGACGTGAACAAGCGGAGCGGACGTGCGGATCATCACCGAGACGCGGCTGACGGCGTTCTGGACCCTGCATCCCGACGCGGAGATCCCGCTGAAGGCATGGCGGCGCCTGATCCGGAGTGCACGCTACGGCACGCCGCACGAGGCAAAGGCAGACTTTCCCGCCGCGGACTTTCTGGGCAACGGCGTCACGGTGTTCGACATCGGCGGCAACAAGTACCGCCTGGTGGTCACCATGCGCTACGACCTGC
>DASQBH010000943.1:0-4139 GCA_035635315.1 Longimicrobium sp. | reverse complement strand
TCCCCTCCCGCCCCGCCCGCGTACCGCCGCGCCGCCCGCGTGGGTGGGCAGGCTGGCCAGCGCGTTCGTGCTCCTGGCCCTGGCCGCGCTGGTCATTGTCCCCCTGCTGGTGCAGCGGCGGGTGGACGACGTGCGTGCGCGGGTGGAGGACGTGGCGGACCCGGCACGCACGCTGGTGCGCCGCATTCAGTTCGACCTGGCGCGCGAGGCAACGGCGCTCCTCCTGGTGTCCACCACCGGCGCCCCCGAGGCGGCGCGCACGTACCAGGAGGCGCGCCGCGACGAGCAGGAGCAGTTTCCCCAGCTGCAGGCGTACGCCGAGAGCGTGGACGGCGAGGTGCTGCGCGCGTTCCATGACTTTCGCGCGTCGGCGCGGCAGTGGCAGGCGCGGGTGACGCTGGAGAGCGCCATGGCGGGTCCGCTTCCCGTGCAGGCCACGCTGGAGAAAGCGCGCGAGGAGATCCGGATCGCGGAAGAGGTGCTGAGAGCGGGGAATCGTCTCGACGACGCGCTGGTGCGCGAGGCGCAGCGCAACCGCGACGCCGTCCGCCGGGTGGAGCGGTTCGGGCTGGGGATCACCGTGGCGCTGGGGGCGGTGGCGCTGCTGGCGGCCGCCATGGTGGCGTGGCTCTCGTGGCGCGTGCGGCAGCTGGCGACCGTCGCCACGCTGCACAGCGAAGAGGCGGAGCGCGCGCTGGCCGAGACGGCGCGCGCCACCGAAGCGCGCTCGCACCTGCTGCGCGGCGTGAGCCACGACGTAAAGAACCCCCTGGGCGCGGCGCGCGGCTACGCGGAGCTGCTGGAGCTGGGGATCAAGGGAGAGCTGTCGCCGGAGCAGGCCAGGTACGTGGACGGCATCCGCCGCTCCATCGACAGCGCGCTCGCCATCCTGGCCGACCTGCTGGACCTGGCCCGCGCCGACAGCGGCGGGCTGCACGTGGAGCGCGTGCCGGCGGAGCTGGGGCGCATCGCCCGCGACGCCGCCGAGGACCACCGCGCCGCCGCGCGCGCCGCGGGGCACGTGCTGGAGTGTCCCGCGCCGGAGCAGCCCCTGCGCGTGCACACGGACCCGGACCGGGTGCGGCAGGTGCTGGGCAACCTGCTCTCCAACGCCGTCAAGTACACGCCGGCGCCCGGCCGCATCACCGTGCGCGCGGAGCACGCGGACGGCGGCTCCACGCGCCCCGGCACCTGGGCCGTGCTGCGCGTGAGCGACACGGGCCCCGGCATTCCCGTCGAGCAGCGCGAAGCCGTCTTCGACGAGTTCACGCGCCTGCACGACGGTACGCAGATCAAGGGGCACGGCCTGGGGCTGGCGATCAGCCGCCGCGTAGCGCGCCTGCTGGGCGGCGACCTGGACGTCTCCGGCGCCCCCGGCGAAGGCGCCACCTTCAACCTCTGGCTCCCCGTCCGCGATTCCGAGTCCCCGGTTTCACCAGCGGAAGTACCACGCAACCCTGAACACAAGCCGTTGACTTCCTGAGGGAGGCGCCTCGGTGGCCCTTCCCGAACTACAGAGCAGGGCGCGCGGCCGAAGGATCTCGCCGGCAAAACCGCGGGGCTGGCCTCCAGGCAACGGAAGCCAGCCCCGCAGTCGGGCAGACGAGATCCTTCGGTCGCGCGCAGGCACCTGTGCCGTGAGCCGGTTCAACACGCGCGCTCCCTCAGGAAGCCAGCGGCTCTGGATGGAAATCGAGATAAAAAAGGGTCTTCGTGGATTCAGTTGCAAAACCGCGGGTCAACCCATGGCGAGGTCACCACGCGCGGCGCCCGTGTCCCTGCACGTCGGCCGTTGCGGGGCGCGCGAAGCTTTCCTGGAGACGGCGGGAACGGCAGCCGGATGGAAGCGCGGCAGGGGGCCATCCGCATTTTTTCAGAGACACCTTTCCCGCCTCAGCGCCCCGCGACCCACCATTCCGGCTTCACCCGATGCGCGATCCCGCGAACCGTACCCCTCGCGCGAGACCCGGCGGGAACGCCCCGGCCTTCTCGCGGGACCAGGCTTCGCAAGATCGCGCATCGGGACTTCGTGGGGCCCGGCTCCGGTGCGCTTGCGGCAGGCCGTCGGCGCCGGGGTAGGGATGAGGATGGCGGGATAGGTATCTTCCCCAAAAACGCGGATGGCCCCCTGCCGCGCTTCCATCCCTCTGCCGTTGCCGACGCGTCCACGCACGCGTGGAGCAACCCCCGCCTGCCGACGTGCCCTGACACCATTGCACTGCATCGCGGGTCATCTCGCCCTTGCAGGGCGTGACAAACAGTTGCAACCAAATCCGCGATGAACCTAAAAAACGCGGGGCGCGTCCGTGGTGGACGCGCCCCGCGATCTGTTCCGAAGCCCTGGCTCAGCGGGCGACGCGGCGCTCGCGGATGCGGGCCGCCTTGCCGCGCAGCACGCGCAGGTAGTACAGCTTGGCGCGGCGCACGCGGCCGCGGCGCACCAGCTCGATGCTGCCGATCATGGGGGAGTGCAGCGGAAAGGTGCGCTCCACGCCCACGCCGCCCGACAGCTTGCGGACCTTGAAGGTCTCGTTGATGCCGCCGTGCTTGCGCGCAATGCAGACGCCCTCGAACGCCTGGATGCGCTCCTTCTCGCCCTCGCGGACGCGGACGTTCACGCGAACGGTGTCGCCGGGGCTGAACTCCGGAACGTCGCTCCGGAGGTATTCCTTCTGGGTCTCGATGAACGGATGCATCTCTCGTGTCCTTTCAAGTCTACGCAGTGGAGAGGTCGGGCCGGCCGCCGGAAAGCGGCATACGAGCGCCGACGTCTACTCGTGATCCGGATGCTCCAGGAGCTCCGGTCGCCGCTCGCGCGTAAGGCCCTCGGCCTGCTCGCGCCGCCAAGCGGCGATCCTGGCATGGTCTCCCGAGAGCAGGATCTCGGGAACCCGGTGCCCGCGGTACTCGGCGGGCCGGGTGTACGACGGCGCGCTCAGCGTGCCGTCGTAGTGGCTGTCCGTGGACGCGCTCTCGTGGTCCGAGATGGCGCCCGGGAGCAGCCGCACGGTCGCGTCCAGCATGGCCAGCGCGGGGATCTCTCCGCCGGAGACGATGAAGTCGCCCAGCGACAGCTCCTCGGTGGCCAGGTGCTCCGCGACCCGGTGGTCCACGTCCTTGTAGTGCCCGCAGAGGAAGGTGATCTCTTCCTGCACGGCCAGCCGCACCGCGTCCTCGTGCCCGAAGCGCTTGCCCCGCGCGGACATGAGGAGGATGGGCCCCTTCGGCCGCTCCGCCCCCTGCGGCGCCAGCGACTCCACCGCCTCCCAGAAGGGGTCCGGCTTCATCACCATCCCCGCGCCGCCGCCGTAGGGCAGGTCGTCCACCGTCTGGTGGCGGTCGTGGGTAAAGTCGCGCAGCTGCACCAGGTTGTACGTCACCAGCCCCGCCGCCGCCGCCCGCGCCGGAATGCTCAGCCCCAGCGGCCCCCGAAAGAAGTCGGGGAACAGCGTGACGACGTTGATGCGCAGCGTCACAGGTCCAGCAGCCCCGCGGGCAGGTCCAGCTCCAGCACCTTCTCCCCCACGTCCACCCGGCGCACCATCTGCCGGGCGAAGGGGATCAGCAGCTCCTTTGCCCCCGCGCGCCGCACGCTGAGCATGGGCCCCGCCGGCGCGTCGTACACCTCGCCGATGGTGCCCACCTCGCCCTCCGCGGCCGTCACCACCTTCATCCCCAGCAGGTCGTGGTAGAACACCTCGTCCTCCTCGGGCGGGGCGGCCTGGTCGCGGGGGATGAGGAGCGTGCGTCCCCGCAGCTCCTCCAGTTCCGGCGTGCGGGCCCCGTGGCCCGCCGCCTTCACCAGCATCCCGCCCTTGAAGGCGCGGGCGCGCTCCACCGTCAGCACCTCTTCCGACGGGCGCCCCTCGCCGTCGCCCAGCACCAGGGCACGCCCGGCGGCAAAGACGGCGTCGGGGCGGTCCGTCTCCAGCCGGACGAACAGCTCGCCCTTGATGCCGTGCGGCTTCTGGACCGTGCCGACGATCAGGTACGGGGGCGAATCCGTCATCCGCCGGTCAGCCATCGCGGCCTCGGGCCTGTGGAACCTCGCCGAGATCGCCTCCTCGCGCGCGCGGCGGCGCCTCTACCGGGACACGGTGCTGCAGATCCTGGCCACGCTCACCACGGACGAGTTCCTC
>DASQBH010000942.1:0-12055 GCA_035635315.1 Longimicrobium sp. | reverse complement strand
CATCGACGGCCGCGACACGCTGATCGAGGCGGCGGCGGGGGTGGGAATGGGCGTGGTGCGCGGGCCGCTGGGGATCGGGATGCGCGACTTCAGCACGCCGCGCGGGCGCCGCACCGTGCTGGGCAAGCAGCCGGACCCGCTCTGGGTTCCGCCCGACTGGCACTACGAGGGGCTGCACGACGGGCCGCTGCGCCAGTTCCCCGCCGGAGGCATTCCGCTGGAGGAGGGCGGGCGCATCGTGCGCCGCGGCCGGCACCTGGTGACGGTGAACGGCGGAGAGGTCGTGGACACCATTCCGGCCGAGCGGCCGCTGGTATTCGGGGGCGTGATGTACATCCCGCCCTTCGGCACGGTGAACCGCGAGATCCCGGACGTGCTGGGCAAGTTCAAGCTCGACACGGGCGACGGCATTCTGATCCACGGGACCAACGACCCGCTGGCCGTGGGCTTCTGGGGAACGCACGGCTGCGTGCGCCTGTTCGACGACGACATCGAGTTCGTCTTCGAGAACACCCCCGTCGGCACACCCGTCTACATATACTGACGGGCAGATCGGGATCGATGGATGACAGAGGCCCCGTCCGCAGCGCTGCGGACGGGGCCTCTTGCTTGGACGGACATTTCCCAGAGATCGAACTGCGTCCGCGGGGTGCCCCTCCCCCGGCCCCTCCCCGTTCGTTCCTCACGGAGAGGGGAGAATTCGATCCCGTTTCGGAAGGTGCGTCGCACCTCCCTCCCCCACGCAGTTTGTGGGGGAGGGCCGGGGAGGGGGGCGCCTGCCCCTCGCGCCGCGTCCTCCTCCCCGCCTCCGTCCGCTACCGCCCCAGGTGCTGGCGGAAGAAGGCGATGGTGCGGGGCCAGGCACCCTGCGTGGCCCTCAGGTTCGCGCCTTCCTGCCCGTCCTGCTGGCGCAGGAAGCCGTGGCCGGCGCCGGGATACGTCTCGTGCGCGAACGTCTTGCCCAGCGCGCGCATGGCCGAGTCCGCCGGCGGCACGGTGGCGTTCACCCGCGCGTCGTTCTCGCCGTACAGCCCCAGCACCGGCGCCCGGATGCTCCCCAGCCGGTCCGACGCCGGCGAGGTGCCGTAGTAGACCACGGACGCGCCCAGCGTGGGCGCGTGCACCGCGTGGTTGAACGACACCGATCCACCCCAGCAGAAGCCCACGATCCCGTAGCGCGGAAGCGCCGCCGGCAGCGCCATCCCGTAGCGCGCCACCGCGTCGATGCGCCGCTGCACCTGCCCCTGGTCCAGCGCGCGGACGGCCGCCGTGGCGCTGTCGCGGAGCGGCTGCCCGTCCGGCCCGTTCGGCACGTTGCGACCGGTGAGGAAGTCGGGGGCGATGGCGATGAAGCCGTCCGCCGCCAGCTGGTCCGCCACCGCGCGGATCCAGTTGCTCACGCCGAAGATCTCGTGCACCACGATGACCACCGGCGCGCGGCCGCTGCGCTCCGGGTAGACGACCCAGGCGCGCACGCTGTCGGCGCCGCCGTCCACGCTCACCATGGCCCACTCGCCGTGGCGGGGGCTGGCGGCCAGCCGCGCGTCCGCATCCGCCGCGCCCGCGGGGAGCGCGGACTGCGCGGCGGAGACGGAGTCCGCTCCCGCGCCGTCCGGCGCGCGCGAGGAGCCGCAGCCGAGCGCGGCGGGAAGCACCAGCAGGGCCAGCGATCGAACCAGGGGGCGCATGGGGCTGCTCCGGCGTGGCGGGTTCAGGTCGGTTCCGGGTAGACGGGAAGGCGGACGGTGAACGCCGTGCCGTCGTCGCCGCTGCGCACGTCCATCCATCCGCCGTGCTCACGGACGATGCGGCGGCAGATGAACAGCCCCAGCCCCGTCCCCTCGTCCCCCGCCTTGGTGGTAAAGAGGGGGTCGAAGATGTGGGGAAGGACGTCCGGCGGGATCGGCGGGCCGTCGTTCCAGATCTCCACGATCACGGAACGCTCCGGCTCCGCCGTCTCGCTCGCCGTCACGCGCAGCGTGCCGCCGCGGTCGTGCAGGGCCTGTTCCGCGTTTACGATCACGTTTAGAAACACCTGCTGCAGCTGGTGCCAGTCCCCCGCCACCAGCGGCAGCCCGGGGGGGAGCTCCGCCTGCACCTCCACGCCGGAGGTCGCCAGCTTGCGCTCGCGCATCCCCAGCGTGGCGCGGAGCACGTCGGCCGCGTCCACCGGGCCGCGCTCCACGGGGTGGCGTCGGGCAAAGTTCAGCAGGTCGCCCACGATGCGCGAGCAGCGGTCCACCGCGCCGATGATGTCGCGCAGCTGCTCGGCGCTCTCCTCGTCCGCCGCGCGGCGCAGCAGGATCTGCGCGTGGGCGCTGATGACGGCCAGCGGGTTGTTCAGGTCGTGCGCCACGCCGCCGGCGAGGAGGCCCAGGGTGAACAGCTTGTCGCGCTCGCGCAGGTGCCCCTCCATCCGCGCGCGCTCCTCCACCAGCCGCCGCGTGCGCAGGTGCGCGTCGATGCGCGCCCGCAGCTCCGCGCCGCGAAACGGCTTGCCCACGTAGTCGCTGGCCCCGGCGTCGAAGGCGGCGTAGACGCTCTCCGGGTCCGTCTTGGCCGTCACCATCAGAATCGGCAGCGTGAGCGCGTCCCACCGCTGGCGGGCCAGGTGGCAGATCTCCAGCCCCGACACGCCGGGAAGCATCCAGTCCAGCAGCAGCAGGTCCGGCGCCCCCTGCTCGTCCAGGATGCGCAGCGCCTCCTCACCGTCGGGCGCGAGGGTCACCCGGTAGCCCGCCTGCTCCAGCAGCAGGCGAAGGACGCGCGCCGCGGCCGGATCGTCCTCCGCGATCAGCACGTGCTCGCCGCCGCCGCGGTGGGTGTCGGGACGGGTGTCGCTCACAGCAGCGGCTCCGGTCGGGCGAGTCGTTCGCGTGCGGCCCGGGGGTGCAGGGCCAGGATGGAGAGCACCCGGTCGGCGTCCATCTCGCGGCGCTCCATGGTGAAGATGCGAAAGGCGCGTGCCGTGTGGTACAGCTCGCCCGACACGCGCGGCAGGTCGATCAGCCCCGCGCGCCCCGTCTCCGTCAGCCGCTGCACGGCGCCGGAGCGGCGCAGCATCAGCAGGTCCAGCCCCAGCATCCGCGGCTTCTCGGGATAGTCCACCAGCACGCACCCCTCCTCCAGCCCCAGTTCGGCCGCCAGCCGCGCCTCCAGCGCCTCGCGCAGCGCCGTGTCCTGGCCGATCCACACGTCCGCCGGCAGCTCGCGCAGCGCCTCGCCCGGCACCTCCAGCGCCCGCTTGGGAAGCCGGCGGCGGCGCACGGCGGGGATCCACCGCTCCGCCACCCGCCGCGCCGCGGGATCGTCCCGCTCCTCCGCGCGCAGCTCCAGGATGGTCAACAGCCGCTCGTCCGACTGCCCCACCAGCTCGTCGGCGCTGATGACGTCGCCGCGCAGCGCATCCTGCACCAGCCGCTTGTACAGCACGGTGGCGGCGCGCACGGCGTGGTGCCAGTAGACGTTGCGGAACATCTGGTACTTGGAGAAGAGCAGCGATTCCAGCGCGGAAAGCCCCTTTTCGTGAATCCCCACCTCCGCGCGCCCCGTCTCCGGATCGGCGAGGAGGGTGATGGCGTGCAGCAGCCGGTCCACGTCCACCTCGCCGTACGGCACGCCGCAGAAGCGCGCGTCGCGGCGCAGGTACTCGATCTTGTCCAGGTCCAGGCTGCCGGACACCAGCCCCTGCAGCGGCGACCCCGACCCGCCGCGGATCATCTCGCCGATGCGCGCGGGGGCGTCGGGCGCCAGCTCCTCCAGCGCGCCGCGGATGCCGTCGGAGAGCAGAAAGCGCTCCGCCAGCTGCTCGTGGTCTGCCGGGATCAGCTCCTCGCCCAGCTCCTCCAGCGCGTGGGAGAAGGGATAGTGCCCCACGTCGTGGAGGAGCGCCGCGTAGGGGACCAGGCGGCAGTCGACGGGATCGACTCGGTCCAGCTCGCCGCGGTCGCCAAGGAGGCCCAGCGCCCAGCGGGCCAGGTGGTATACGCCCAGCGCATGGTCGAAGCGGGTGTGCGTGGCGCCGGGGTAGACCAGGTACGCGAGCCCCAGCTGGCGGATGTAGCGCAGCCGCTGGAACTCCGCCGTGTCGATGATGCGCACGGCGGACGGGTCCAGGCGGATGGTGTTCCAGAGCGGGTCGCGAACGACCTCGAACTCGTGCGACGGGGGGGAGGCTTGATGGCGCATCAGGGGCGGGAGTGTACCCGCCGCCCGTGGCCGGTGTCAAGTTTTCAGCAGGGTTGGATGAGGGGGACGACTTCGTTCGCTTTCGTCACCCTCCGGAGACGCCCCCTCCGGGCCGGCACCACCGGAATTCAGCGCTTCAGAGGTGAGGGCGCGAGATGGTGGGCCGCCCCCCTCCCCGGCCCTCCCCCACAAACTGCGTGGGGGAGGGAGGTGCGACGCACCTTGAGGGGGAGCAACCAGAAGCAGCTGCGACGTTTATACCCTCTCCCGCTTGCGGGAGAGGGTGCGAGCCTAAGCGAGCGGGTGAGGCCCCCCCGCGGGCACGGACGGATCTTCCAGGCACGATCGAAGTTCCCCCCTCTCCGTGAGGAACGAACGGGGAGGGGCCGGGGGAGGGGCACCCCGCGCACGCTGTTCGACCCCTTTCGTCGAACCGGACTCCCATCCCTCCTCCTTTCGCCGCCTCGCCTTACGCTGTACCCTGCATCGTCAAACATCTCGCAATCGGAAATCGGGATCAGGAGGGGTGGATGGAGGTGTTCACGGAGGAGTGGTGCGTGGCCTGCTGCGACCGGCTGAACCAGCGCGAGAGCTACCACCTGGCCGCCGCGGGCTGGGAAGGCGACGTGGTGCTGCTGATGTCGGCGGATGCGGAGCACGGCATCGGCAGCGACCGCGCCGTGTGGCTGGACATTCACCACGGCCAGTGCCGCGGCACCCGCGTGGCCACGGCGGAGGACCTGGAGACCGCGGCCTACCTGTTCCGCGCCGACCCCGCCGCCTGGAAGCGCCTGCTGGCCGGCGAGATCGACCCTGTCTCCGCCGTGATGCAGGGCAAGCTCAAGCTTTCCCGCGGCAACCTGTTCACGCTGGCCAAGTACGCCCCCGCCGCCCGCGAGATGGTGCTCGCCGCCGGCGAGGTGGGCGGCACCTTTCCGCCCGCCGCGAGCTGATCCATCGAACTCACGCACTTTCGCACTTTCGCACTTTCGCACTTTCGCACTCTCGCACTTTCGCACTCCCGCACTCATGCCCGCCTACCGCTCCACCAGCCCGCACGGCCTCGACCACCGCTCGCCCCCCATGCGCCTGTGGCACAAGGCCAAGCGCCTGGGCGTGTGGGACCCGCGCGACGTGGACCTGGCGCGCGACGCGGAGGACTGGCGGGGGCTGGACGAGGAGCAGCGGGACGTGATCCTGCGCCTGACCGCGCTCTTTCAGGGCGGCGAAGAGTCGGTGACGACGGACCTGCTGCCGCTGATGATGGTGGTGGCGCAGGAGGGGCGGCTGGAGGAGGAGATGTACCTGACCTCGTTCCTGTGGGAAGAGGCCAAGCACGTGGAGGCGTTTCGCCGCTTTCTGGACGAGGTGGCGCACGAGCGCACGGACCTGACGCGGTTCCACGGCCCGCAGTACCGCCAGCTCTTTGGCCAGGAGCTGCCGGGCGCGATGGGGCGGCTGCGGCACGACGCCTCGCCCGCGGCCCAGGCGGCCGCGTCGGTGACGTACAACATGGTGGTGGAGGGCGTGCTGGCCGAGACCGGCTACCACGCGTACGACCAGATGCTGCAGCGCAACGGCATCATGCCCGGCATGCAGCAGATCATCGGCAACCTGCGGCGCGACGAGGCGCGGCACATCGCGTACGGCGTGTACCTGCTCTCCCGCCTGGTCGCGGAGCACGGGGACGAGGTCTGGGGCACCATCGAGACGCGGCTGAACGAGCTGCTGCCGCTGGCGATGGGGATCGTGGGCGAGGTGTTCGAGCCCTATCCGGTGCCGCCGTTCGGGCTGAAGCTGGAGGATTTTGCCGACTTTGCGCTCTCGCAGTTCGGCAAGCGGGTGGCGCGGCTGGAAAAGGCGCGCGGGCAAACGCTGGACGAGGTGCTGGGCACCGCGCTGGAGACGGAGGAGGCGGCGGTCTAACCGCGGAGCCGGACGCGCGCGCGGCCGGCTCCGCGCCGGGGACGCGCGCCCGGCTCGTACCGTACGTCAGCCCGGACGCGTGGTTACAGCGTGCACGCGCACGCGCCTCCGGAGGCGGTCGGGCAGTCCCAGCACGTTTGCACGCACCGCGTGAAGTAGCACGAATCGCAGGTCCCGTCGCAGCTGTACTGGCCCGCGCACGTCTCCCAGCAGGTGTCGCCCCCGCAGGTGGCGTAGCCCTCGCAGGTCGGGCATCCCGGACAGGTGCAGTTGGTGGGGCAGGTGCACTGCTCGCCGAACACCGTGCCCCGCTTTGCCGGCGCGGCGGACGTGTCGAAGGAGTCTACGGCCAGCTGCTCCAGGCTCAGCTTCATCTTCTTCATGGCGTGCATCCCTGGATGGAAGGTAAAGGGAGATGGGCCGCGGTCCCTCAGACGCACGTGTAGCAGGAGAGGTCGCAGGTGTGCAGCGCCGGGCACGTCTGCTCGCAGGTATGCTCGCACGTTCCGCCGTAGCACGTCGCGGGGCAGGTGTAGTGGTAGTCGCAGGTGCCGTTGCAGCTTTCGGCGCAGGTGCCCATGCACGGGCAGGTGCAGTTGGTGGGGCAGGTGCACTGCTCGCCGAACACCGTGCCCCGCTTTGCCGGCGCGGCGGACGTGTCGAAGGAGTCTACGGCCAGCTGCTCCAGGCTCAGCTTCATCTTCTTCATGCGTCCCGTCCTTCCTGGTGGAGGGTGAAGGCAGATGGGGCTCGCAGCCGTTACCGGCAGCCGCAGGTGTATTCGCAGGTAGCGCCGTAGCCCGGGCAGGTGTAGTCACAGGAAGGCTCGCAGGTGAACCGTCCGTGGCACGTGATGTCGCAGCTGGGGTCACCCTGCGTATACGTGCAGAACGCGTCGCAGGTGGGGCCCTGGCAGGTGTCGTAGCCGTCGCAGCTGGGGTGGCCGGGGCAGGTGCAATGGGTGAAGTCGGTTACCTGTCTCCCGTACACGGTTCCACGCCTTTCGGGCGCGGCGGAGGTGTCGAAGGAGTCTACGGCCAGCTGCTCCAGCTCCAGCTTCATCTTCTTCATGGATCCCCGTCTTTGTGGAGGGTGAAGGCAGATGCAGCCCGCGGTGCCGACGCCGCCCGGCGCCCCGGCCGTGGCGCCGGAGCGGAGACGAGCGGATGAATTCGTATCACGACAACATGCGCGCATTTGACATGCCACAATTCCTCCCGTATACCGGGGCCGACCGCCTAGCACCCCTCCTCGCCCCCGCGCCCGACGCGCCGGGGCGTGCGGCGCGTCCAGGCACGCATCCGCGAAGGGAGGCGGGCGTCTGAACGTGAACCGCAGGGACCTGTTCCGCCTGCCCTTTCTGCAGGCGTCCGAGCCGCTGGCGCCCGTCCAGCGGCGCCCGCACCCCGCGCCCGGCTCCGAGCCCGGCGAGCTGCTGTCGGAGCCCGGCGCCATGCCGCCCACCATGACGGTGATCGCCTACGGCCCGCACGAGATCACCGAGGCGCCCGTGGACGACCTGCAGCTGCTGCGGCACATGCGCGGCAAGTGGCCCGTGCTGTGGCTGAACGTGAACGGCGTGGCCCACGCGCCCACCCTGGCCGCCATCGGCAAGATTTTCGGGCTGCACCGGCTGGCGCTGGAGGACCTGGGCGACGTGCGGCAGCGCGCCAAGGTGGAGTCGTACGGAGACGACACGCTGTTCGTGCTGGTGCGCATGGCGCGGCTGGCGCCGGAGCTGGACCTGGAGCAGGTGGGCGTGTTCGTGGGGCCGGACTACGTGGTCACCTTTCAGGAGCGCCCCGGCGACGTGCTGGACCCGCTGCGCCAGCGCATCCGCAACAGCCGCGGGCGCGTGCGGCAGAGCGGCCCCGACTACCTGGCGTATTCGGTGATCGACACCATCGTCGACCACTACTTTCCCGTGGCAGAGGCGTACGCGGACCGGCTGGACGCGCTGGAGGAGGAGATCGTCCACCGTCCCAGCCGCGACGCCATGACGCGGCTGCACAACATCAAGCGCGAGCTGATGTCGCTGCGGCGCGCCGTGTGGCCCATGCGCGACGCGCTCAACCACATCGTGCGCGAGCCGGCGCCGCCCATCACCCAGCAGTCGCTGGTGTACTTTCGCGACACGGCGGACCACTGCTTTCAGGTGATGGACCTGGTGGAGACGTACCGCGACCTGGGCTCGTCGCTCACGGACCTGTACCTGAGCAACGTGAGCAACCGCATGAACGAGATCATGAAGGTGCTCACCGTGTTCGCGGCCATCTTCATCCCCCTGGGCTTCATCACCGGGGTGTACGGGATGGACGTGGAGCATCCCCGCCGCGCCTGGTGGTGGGACCTGCCTTTCGTCCTTACGCTGATGGGCGTGACCGCGCTTCTGCTGCTCGCCTGGTTCGCGCGAAAGGGCTGGCTGAGCGAAGACGCATGACGCGATACCAGATCCGCAGAAAGACCTGGCTTCACACCGAAATGCGCCAGGCACTGGATCGGGACGATCGCCGTCATTCTGAGGAAGGCGCCGCGTGTAACCGTCTTCCTTGCACGAACGCCTGTGCGTCTGGACAGACAGGGTGCGCGCCTCTCTCAGGATGACACTGTTTGCCGGATCGTACCCGGAATCTTTTGCGGATCCGGCATCACCCGTTCACCGGCCCAGCAGCCGCTCCGCCTCCTCGGCCTCCATCGGCTTGCCCCACAGGTAGCCCTGGCCGTAGGTGCAGCCCATCCGGCGCAGCTGCTCGGCCTGCGCGGGATCGTCCACCCCCTCGGCCGTGGTCTCCAGTCCCAGCGCCGCCGCCAGCGCAATGATGGCGCGCACGATGGCCGCGTGCTTGCTCCCGCCCGACATCGCCACGATGAAGGAGCGGTCGATCTTGAGCACGTCCAGCGGAATGCGGTGCAGGTACGAGAGCGCGCTGTACCCCGTGCCAAAGTCGTCCACCTGCAGCTTCACGCCCAGCGCCTTGAGCGCGTGCAGTGAATCGATGGCCTGGTCCGCGTCGCCCATCACGATGCTCTCCGTCACCTCCAGCTTGAGCGCCGCGGCGTCAACCCCGCTGCGCTCCAGCACCCCCTGCACGTGCTCCACCAGCCCCGGCCGCGCGAACTGGCGCATGGACAGGTTGATCCCCATGGCCAGCGGCGGCTGCGCGGGGTAGCGCGCGTGCCACTCCGTGAGCTGGTGGGCCGCCTGCTCCAGCACCCACTCGCCGATGGGGACGATGAGCCCCGTCTCCTCCGCCACCGGGATGAACTCCACGGGCGAGACCATGCCGAGCTCGGGGTGCATCCACCGCACCAGCGCCTCGAACCCGCGCACCCGCCCGTCGTCCAGCCCCACGATGGGCTGATAGAACACGCGCAGCTCCCCGCGGGCCAGCGCGTGGTGCAGCTCGCCGTGCAGGCGCAGCGCCGCGACGGACTGCGCGTGCATGTCGGCCGAGAACAGCTGCACGGTGCCGGTGTGCCGGCCGCGCGCCATCGCCACCTCGGCATCGCGCAGCACCTGCTCCGCCGTCGCGTGCCCCTCGCCGGCGACCACGACGCCCGCGTCCGCGCCGCAGAACACCTCCTGGCCGTCCAGCCGGTAGCCGCCGCCCAGCACGCGCGCCATCCGCTCCGCGATCCGCACCGCCTCCCCCTCGCCGCGGACGCCGTTCAGCAGCACCAGAAAATCGTCGCCGGCGGCGCGCGCCACCACGTCGCCGGGGCGCAGGCAGGCGTCCAGGCGCTGCGCGACCAGGGCAAGCAGCTCGTCGCCGCGCTGGTGGCCCAGCGTCTCGTTGATGCGCTGAAAGCGGTTCAGATCCAGGTGGATGACGGCGAAGCGGCGCTCGGGACGATCGGCGGACGTCGCCAGTGCGCGCGCCACGTGGCGCAGGAACGCCGCGCGGTTGGGCATCCCCGTGTGGGCGTCGTACAGGCCGTCCAGCGCCTCGGCGGCGGGATTGCTCTCCATGGCGTGGGCGATGGCCTGGAGCTGCCGCCCGCCGCGCGTGTCGGGCAACGCCACGCAGGTGAGCTCCGCCGGCACCACCTCGCCGCCGGCGCCGCGCAGGCGGACGGTGCGCCGGCTCACCTGCGATTCTTCCAGCTCAGCGCGGATCGACTCCCACTCCGCGGGATCCTGGAACAGGTCGCCCAGGTGCCGCGGCTCGCCCCCGTCCGCCACCGCCCCGAAGCGCGCCAGCGCCGCCGCGTTCGCCTCCGCAATGCGCCCGGCCTCGTCGGCCATCCAGACGGCGTCCTGCGTATGGTTGAAGAGCGCGCGGAATCGGTGCGGCATGTTCGCGGAGAAGCGGGAGAAGCAAAACGCGCGGACAATGCCGCGCGTTCAGGGTTGCGCCGGAGAAAGATCGCGAGCAGGGCGGCGTTACGCTACCGATGCCGTCTCGGCGACGTCCACGTACGCTATGCGCGATGTGGGTGCGGGGATGGGCTCCCCGCTGAGCCGCATTTGCTCCAGGTGAATGTCAACTCCTTCCCGGATCAGCTTTCTGACTTCGGCTTCGGTTTGCGCGACAGCAATACAGCCCGGCAGGTCGGGAACGTAGGCGCCGTACGAGGTGGGACCCCGCTCGATCACGATGGCGTATCCACACGTTCCGTGAGCCCCGTTCGAGGACGACCCCGAAGCGCTCTGAACGTCTTCGATATAGTCGAGCCGTGAGGCAGGCTGGGGGATCGGCTCGCCATCCGCGCGAATCGCTTCGAAATGGAACTCCAGCGCTTCACGCATCTGGGCCGTCACTTCGGCTTCCGTCTCCCCGGCAGCAACGCAGCCAGTCACGTCGGGGACATAGGCAGAAAAGCCGGTCGATGTCGGTTCGATGACGACAGCGTATTCCATGGCTACCTCAGGCCCGCTTGCTTCAGGATGCTGACGACCGTCCCAGGCGCAAGATCGAAACTCAGTTTACCGGGGACTGTCACCGTACCACCCTTTGTTGGATGCCTGAACTGCCGGTGACTGCCCCTGGTTCGAGCAAGATACCAGCCGTCGGCGGTGATGATGGAGATTACCTCCTTTACTTTTATCTGCGCCAGCCCGTTGACGAATTGTAGTCATGGAGCGTGACCGGTCGGGGGCGTAACACCAAATCCGGAAAAGCATCAGGTACAGAGGAACAGACAAAAGCCAGAGGAACAGCGACGAACCGGTTTCCTCTGTTCCTCTGGCTGTTGTCTGTTCCTCTGTACCTTTCGCTGTTTGTTTTTGCGGATTCGGTATAAACGGCATGGAGGCGCGACGGCCGGCGCGGGACGATCCCCGCGCCGGCCGGTTTGCAGCCGCCGTCAGCCCTGGAGGGGGGTCAGAGCATGCAGGCGACGATGCGGAGCCGCCGCTGGACGATGATGACCTCGCGCTCGAATCCGGATGGCGCCTCGCGCTCCGCCGGCGGCACCCCGGCGCCGCCACGGGCGCCGAAGGGGCCTGGCGCGCCCCCGGGCCGGGCGGGGCCCTCGAACGCAACCAGCATCCCCACCGGCCCATCCTCGCGGGTAACGACGACCTGCTCGCCGGCCAGTGCCGCATCCACCATCTCGTCCAGGCGTTCCGCCGCCTCCCGTACGTCCATCATGATCACCGCCATGTGCGCCTCCAGGTTAGGGTCGCACCCAGGATACACGCTCCATGGCCGGCCTGCGTAACCGGAATACGTCATCTCACGGGCCCAGTTTCCGACAGGTGCTCCTCATCCACAAATGCAATCACATCAGTCGTTTACGTGTATCGCGCCCACCCATCCGCCATTCGTTTGCGGTGCCGCGATCCGAATCCGGCGCTGATTTTCGCCCTCCAGCGCCACCGATGCGCCAGCCGCGCGCAAAAGGGGTCGCATCACCGCACACAAAACGGAGCGGGGCACGCAGCGATTTGCCGCGTGCCCCGCTCATCTGTCATCCTGCCCAACAGGGTTACCGCCCC
>DASQBH010000941.1:0-3847 GCA_035635315.1 Longimicrobium sp. | reverse complement strand
GGGTGAGCCACGCTCCGACGCGTTGCCGCAGGTTCATGTTTTGGCCCCAACCTCATGATGTGGAGAGGGAGCCCGCCGCCAGCCGGCCCTGGAAAGAAACGGCAGGCGGAGGGGGATCATGGTCCACGAAAGACCGTCATCGCCCCCGCGCGGCGCCAAGCGGACGGCGGGCGCCCGGGCCGATGGCCCGCGGAGGTCCGGCCGGCGGCGGCTCAGCCCGGCTTGCGCAGCAGCGCGAGGGAGAAGAAGCCGCCGGTGCCGGCGGGCTCGCGGTGCTCCACGCGCAGGCCGGAGGCGTCCACCAGCGGGCCCAGCTTGCGGGTGATCTCCGTCGCGACCACGCGGGCCACCAGATTCGCGGCGCGCCGGGCCAACGACGGCTCGCGCGCGTCGGGCACCCACTTGTCGAACACCACCGCGCGTCCGCCGGGCCTGAGCACGCGGGCGGCCTCGCGGACGGCGGCAACGGGGTCCGGCACCACGGCCAGGATCAGGTGCAGCACCACGGCATCGAACGAGGCGTCGGGGAACTGCAGCGCCTGGGCATCCATCACCCGCGCATCCACCTCCCGCCCCAGCGCCTGCGCGCGCCGGCGGGTCCGCTCCACCATCGCGGGCGTCAGGTCCGTCGCCACCACCCGCACGTCTGGCGGCAGAAAGACCAGGTCCGCGCCCGTCCCGCATCCATCCACCAGAATGCGCTCGCCCGGCCGCGGCGCCAGCAGCTCGATGGAGCGCCGCCGCTGCGGCCGGAACCCGGCCACGCGGTCGTACAGCGGCGCCAGCAGCGTGTAGCGGACGCGGTTCCAGCCGAGCGTGTTGACGGGCATGATGGGGAATCCAGTGCGGACGGCGGCGGCCCCGGAAGCTAGAGCGCCCGCGGAGGCCGGTGCAAGGCCGCGGGCGCCCCCAGACGATTCGCGATTGCGCTACTTTGCGGGCTTCCCGGCGCCGGTCGCGGGCCGTTCGTCGTCCGCGTTGCCGGCGTCGGGCTTCGGCGCGGGAGGGACCACGTGGATTTCTGCCGGGCGGGTGCCGCCGGCGCCGGTGGCGTTCGCGTCGCCGCCGTTCTCATCACCCCCGCTGTTCCCGCCGCCGTTGCCGCCTCCGCCGCCGTCTCCGCCGCCGCCCTCGTTCCCGCCGGCGCCGCCCCCGTTCCCTCCGTCCCCGCCGTCACCCCCGCCGCCCTCCTCATCGGCATCGGAGTCGTCCTCCTCTTCCTGGCCGGACTCCAGGTTCAGGCCGAAGCGCTTCTCCGCCCAGGACCACACCTTTTCGCTGAACATGGCGCCGGCCAGGCAGGTGAACAGCAGGGCGTAGGGATTGGGATCGGCCTCCTGCGTGAGCACGGACAGGCCGCCCATGAGCCCCAGGAACACCACGATGGCCGCCGAGCCGCCGCGGATGACGACGCTGGGAAGGTTGAGCACCAGCGGCTGCACCGGGTGGATGGGCTGGCTCCTGTCGCCGGGCTTGCGCATCTCGTCCGACAGGTGCGGTTCGCGGACCCCTCGTTTGCGAAGCGCCTTCTCCAGCCGCTTAAGGCGCCGCGCCTCGCGCCGCTCGCGGCGACTCTGCTCGCGCACAAAGGTAGAGGCGGCCGCGCCCAGCAGCCCGAAGCCCACCATGCCCACGATCAGCGTGAGCGGCATGGAGTCCGTCTTGAGAAGCCAGCCGCTCACGTACTGAAACGGCCCCAGCCCCGCGCCGCGCTCCGGCAGCCGGTGCAGCGGCGTCGGCGGGTTCTCGGCGAGAAGCCAGTCTTCGGTGCGCAGGCGCACGGCCTCGCGCCGCAGCTGGTGGAACTGCGCCGGGTCGGGCGCGGCGCCGGTAAGGTATCCGGCCAGCGCCGTGCTCCACGCTTCTTCGCGGCGGTGCAGGCGCCGCAGGGTGATCCACGACTCGTCGTACTCCCCCTGCAGCTCCATCTGCGCTTCGAGGTACCAGCGCTGCAGCCGGTGGTAGTACGTCCGCTGCTCGCGAAGGCGGCGGGTGCTGTCGGAGACCACGTACGCCGACTGCGCCAGCTGCCGCGCTACGTTGCGGCGCCGGGCCAGCGCCCGCACCACGGAATCGTGCCGCACCGTGTGGTCGATCCACAGCGTGCGCAGGTCCGCGGCGACGGCGCGCAGCGCCAGCACCTGGTCGGCGGGGATCGCGGGGCTGATGCGGGGCGACAGCGGCACCGTGGCCCGCGCGCTGTCGCCGGCCACGGAATCCGCCGCTTGCACGGCAATCGTGGGCTGCGCCGGCGCCGCAGTGTCCGGCCCGGCGCCCTGCCCGCCGGAAGGGGCCGCTTCCGCTCCATCGTCACCGTTGCCGCCACCCGCGGCCGCCTGTCCGTCCCGGGCGGTGGTGTCCGCCGCCGTGCCGTTCTCCGAGGCGCCGTTGCCGCGGTTGAGGGGCCGGATCACGCCCGTGTCCCGCACCACGGGGGTAGCCGCGGGCGGGCGATCGCCGGTGCGGGCCAGGGTGGAAAGGCCGGGATAGAAGACGCTGTCGGCCAGCGCCAGCGGATCGGTGAGCATGTCCTGCTTGAAGTCCACCCCCCACTCCACCTTTCCCAGGTTCTCCGCCAGGGTGGCGCCGGAGAAGCCGGTGGGAACGCCGCCTTCGTCTTCGCGCAGGTCGGGGATGGCGGCGATGGACGCCAGGCTCAGGTACGCGCCGATGAAGAGGATGAGGAAGAAGAGAAAGTTCTGCCGCGTGACCTTGAACTGGTCGTCCAGCAGCAGCTCGTGGACGTCGATGCTCTCCTCGCCCTCCTTGGCCTTGGTGAGCACGTTGAGGGTGTGGGTGGCCAGCGCCCACAGGGCCAGCATGAAGACCACATAGCCCAGGCCGATGGAGAACAGCCCCGACTCGCGGAACGCCGCGGCAATGCCGGCGCCCGTGGCCTTGAGCGGCACCAGCAGCGTGTCGCCCACGCAGCTGGCGGTCGCATTGACGCTGCACACGTCCGACTGCGTGCGCCAGTGCACCAGCAGCTGCCGCGGCACCCGCTCCACCAGCAGCACGCCCAGGTTCAGCAGTGCGCGGAAGATGCGGTTCAGCAGCGGCGTAAACACCACGGCCGTCACCGCCAGGCCCAGCAGCCTGATCTTTACGTCGCCGCCCAGCAGCTTGCCCTCGGGCCCCAGCGCCCGCCCGATCCGCCTGACCAGCCACGCGACCGCCCGGATCAGGGCCCACAGCACGCCCAGCGACAGGACGATGTACACGGCCGCAGCGGCGTTCATCCAGGTGGTGGGTGTCATGGGACGTGGGGTGCCGGAGGGGAGGGAAAGGGCGGCGGAGGCAAGGGGAGGGGAGTGTATCGCGAGCCGCCAACTCGTATCTATAGTGCGCTCGGACACTTTACGACAAGGCGCGTGTTTTTCGCGGGTAATACCAATCCGCAAAACGAAACGGCTTCCCACCGAAATCCGCCAGGCGCTGGATTGGGCCGCTCGCTGTCATTCTGAGGAAGGCGCCGCGCGTGACTCTCTTCCTCGCACGGACGCCTGTGCGCCGACCGAAGAATCTTTATCGGAAACGGGCGGCTTCTCGCGCCGAACCCAACGTAGCCGACAGGACCGTGCGCCCATCATAAAGATCCTTCGGTCGGCGCACAGGCAATGGTGTGTCTAGACAGGACGGGGGGCGCCTTCCTCAGGATGACACCGTTTGCCGGATCCGTAACCGAATCTTTTGTGGATCCGGTGAAGTTTACACCGAGATCCGTCAGGCGCTGGATCGGGCCGCTCGCTGTCATTCTGAGGAAGGCGCCGCGCGTGACTCTCTTCCTCGCACGGACGCCTGTGCGCCGACCGAAGAATCTTTATCGGAAACGGGCGGCTTCTCGCGC
>DASQBH010000940.1:0-9787 GCA_035635315.1 Longimicrobium sp. | reverse complement strand
AGGACGTGGCGCTCACCATCCACCCCCATCCCACGCTCTCCGAGGGCGTGATGGAGGCGTTCAAGCACGCCATGGGCGAGGCCATCCACATCGCCAACCGCAAGCCCAGGCCGCGGTCGGTGGCGATGGCGGCTTGAGGGGGAGCTACATCGGCGGGCTTTGGCAAAACGGGCTGAAACCCGCGGCTAGAAATGCCATAAGCCCCGCCCTGGGCTCGCGGAGCTCGCCCGGCGGGGCTTCACCTGCTCGGGGCGGCACGGGCCTGCGCGTCGCGTGGGGTGGAACGTGTCGGCAAGCTCCGCAACCGCGGAATCGCACCGCAGGCATTCGCAACGTTTATACCCTCTCCCGCTTGCGGGAGAGGGTGCGAGCCTAGGCGAGCGGGTGAGGGCCCCCAGCGGACGCAGCACGATGCGTGTCCCATCTTCTACTTTCGCACTTTCGCACTTTCGCACTTTCGCACTTTCGCACTTTCGCACTTTCGCACTCTCGCACTCTCGCACTCTCGCACTCTCGCACTCCCCAGCCTCACCACCTCCGCCAGATCAGATGACCCCAAGGATGCTTTCGCGCCTGGCCACCGCCGCCGTCCTCCTCGTCCTCACCGCGCGGGCGCCCGTGGCGGCGCAGCACGCGCTGGGCGGGCAGGGGCCGTACGACCCCGCCGTCCCCACACCGGCCTCCGTGCTGGGGTACGAGCCGGGCGAGCGGTTCACGCCGCACCACCTGCTCATGCGCTACGTGGAGGCGGTGGCGCGCACCAGCCCGCGCGTTCGGCTGGACACCGTGGCGCACTCCTTCGAGGGGCGCGAGGTGGTGCTGGTCATCGTCGCCAGCGAGGCCAATGCGGCGCGGCTGGACGAGATCCAGCGCGAGGCCGCGATCCTGGCCGACCCGCGCGACGCCTGCCCGATGACGCTGGCGATGGTGCTCAAGAGCCTTCCCGCCATCGCCTGGATGGGCTACACCGTGCACGGCCCCGAGGCCTCGGGCGCGGAGGCGGCGCTGGCCGTGCTCTACCAGCTGGCGGCGGGTCAGGACGCGGAGACGCGGCGCATCCTGGAGAACGTCGTGGTCCTCATCGACCCGCTGCAGAACCCGGACGGGCACGAGCGCCACGCCCAGGACGTGATGCGCATGCGCACCGCCCTGGGCGTCCCGGTTCATCCCGACGCGCGCATCCACGCGGGCACCTGGCCCGGGCCCCGCACCAGCCACTACCACTTCGACCTGAACCGCGACTGGTTCACGCAGTCGCATCCCGAGACGCGCGGCCGCGTGCGGACGATGCTGCGCTGGTGGCCGCACGTGGCGGTTGACCTGCACGAGATGAGCTACGCCTCCACCTACTTCTTTCCGCCGCCCATGGCCCCCATCAACCGCCTGGTGGACGAGTCGGTGCGGCGCGGGTGGGAGGCGTTCGCCGCGGGGAACATCGCCGCCTTCGACGCGCGCGGGTGGGGATACTTTCGCCGCGAGGGATACGACGAGTTCTATCCCGGCTACGGCAGCTCGTGGCCGATCTACGCCGGCGCCGTGGGGATGACGTACGAGCAGGCCAGCAGCCGCGGCGGCGCCATCCGCCGCCCCGACGGCCACGTGCTCACCCTGCGCGAGGCGGCGGAGCACCACTACGTCGCCAGCATCGCCACGCTGTCGACGCTCGCCCGGACCGCGCGCACCCGCGTGGCGGACTACCTGGCCTTCCGGCAGGCGGCCGTGCGGGGGACGGCGGAGGACGGCATCCGCGCCGTCGCCTTTGCCCGCGACGCGGAGGGGCGGGCGGACTCGCTGGCGCGGCGGCTGGCGGACAACGGCATCGAGGTGCGGCGGATGACGGCCTCCGCGCAGCTGCGGGCGACGGAGTACGGGCGGTCGGCCGCGGAGAGCGTGCGGCTGCCAGCGGGGACGTACGTGGTGGATCTGGCCCAGCCGCAGGGGCGCCTTGCCCGCGCGCTGCTGGAACCGGAGGCGCCGCTGGACTCCGCTTTCCTGGCGGAGGAGCTGGAGCGGCGCCGCGCCGGGCAGTCGGAGCGCTTCTACGATGCGACCGGGTGGGCAATGCCCTTCGCCTTTCGCGTCCGCGCCTGGGCGCTCCCCGCCGCGCCCGCATCCACCGAGCCCGCGCCGCCCCCGCCCCCCGCCGGCGCGCCCGGCGAGGGCCGCTACGGCTACGCGTTCGCGCCGGGGACGGAGGCGGGGATGAAGATGCTGGCGGCGCTCTTTCGCGACAGCATCCCGGTGTCGTATGCGCCGCGCGGGTTCCGGATCGGCGCCGCCCGCTTCGACCACGGCGCGTTCGTCGTCCGGGTGCCGGCGGAGCGCGCGGACCTGCACGACCGCGTCCGCCGTCATGCCGCGCAGACGGGTGCGGAGGTGGCGGCGCTTTCCTCCGGTGCCGCGGACGAGGGGACGGACCTGGGGAGCAACAGCGTCTTTCCCCTGCGCCCGCCGCGCGTGGCGCTGCTGGCCGGCGCGCCGGTGAACGGGCAGTCGTTCGGCTACGCGTGGTTCGCCATGGACCAGCGGCTGGCGTATCCCTCCACCGCGCTGGAGGCGGATGCCGTCGCCGGCGCGGCGCTGGACGACTTCGACGTGCTGGTGGTGCCCGGCGCCTCCGCGGGTGCCCTGGCGCGCGTGTTCGGCGAGCGGGGGCAGCGCCGCATCGGCGACTGGGTGCGCGCCGGCGGCGTGCTGGTGACCATCGACGCGGCGACGGACTGGCTGGCGTCCGAGGGGCTGGGCCTGTCGCGCCTGCGCACCGCGGCGGACCCGGAGCCCGACAGCGCCGGCGCGCCGCTTCCGGCGGAGGTGCCCGGGGCCATCCTCCGCGCCCTGGCCGACACGCTGTCGCCGCTGCTGGCGGGGGTGCATGGCGGCGAACTCCCCGTGCTGCTGTTCTCGGACCGCATCTACCGCGCGCCGGCGGACGCGGGGCCGGGGGAGAACGTGATCCGCTACGCCGGGCTGCCGCGGCTGCGCATCTCCGGCTACCTGTGGCCGGAGGTGCCGGCGCGGGTTGCGGGGACGCCGTACCTGTGGACGGAGTCCGTGGGCCGAGGCCGCGTGATCGGCTTTGCCGGCGACCCCAACTTCCGCGACATGTGGCGGGGGCTGCTGCCGCTGTTCGCCAACGCGGTGTTTCTGGGGTCCAGCTTCTGAAGTGCGAGAGTGCGGGAGTGCGGGAGTGCGGGAGTGCGAAAGTGCGAAAGTGCGAAAGTGCGAAAGTGCGAAAGTGCGGGAGTGCGGGAGTGCGAGGCCAAGTTGCGTCGTCGGCGGGTTCTTTCCCGGGCGGGTGAACCCGCGGCTGGAAAAGCGGGAAGCCCCGCAAACTGCGCGGGGCTGGGCTGCGAAAGCGCGGATGCTGGATGACGTGGGTGGGGACGGCTACAAGCCAAAGAGGTTCAGCAGATAGGCATCCAGCTCCGCCATCGTTCCCTCGTCAAGCGTGGCGCATGCCTCCCCGTGGTGACGGAAAAAGAATCAGGGCCGGGGGTATCCCGGCCCTGTCTCATGGCTCAGTGCTTCTTTCGCCGTTCGGCGAGTCTGGCTCGAACCGCCGCCAGCCCCCGCGCACGCACTTCGTGGAAATCGTCGTGGTCCAGGGGTGGTGTGGGGTCCAGCTTCTTCCCCCCGTACACGTCATGCGGCGGGGGCGGCGTGGTTGCGCCTTCCGCCCCTGGCCGGGGATCTCGATCAGCCATGTTTGTCCTCGCGGCGGAAGGTTCCTACTGCTCCGTCTGAGGATAGCCGGAGATTTCCAACCCGGTCAAGCGACGGAGACCCGTTCACCCGCTCTCACCTCAGCACGCTCCACGCGCAGCGCACGTCGCGCAGGGGGTAGGCCTTGAGCACGTTCTCCGCGCGTGCGCTCTCGCGAAGGTGCGTCTCCAGCGCGTAGAGAGTATCGCCGGCGAACGCCACCGTCGGCCGGCCGTCCGTGCCGAACGGGATCGGCACGTCGGCGCAGACGCGGCGCCGATCGGATGAGACCAGGCTCAGGTATCCTTTGGCGGTGATGGTGCGGTCGACGATGTCGACGTCGTAGTGCACCACCGCGATGCCGCCGTCCGGGCGCCGGTGCAGGGCTACCAGCGCCGACGCCATCCCCGCGATCTCCGCATCCGAGAGCGACCGGGTGAACCGCTGGACGATGTCGGCGGGCACACCGCGCCGCCTCAACACGGGTACCGTCAGCGTGTCGAGAACCGTCCCGTCGCGCCGGGTCATGAACAGCCCGCCGTGCCCCGTAAAGCCCACGAGCAGCGTATCTCCCAGCAGCGCGGTGGAGGCGTACGGGTTGGAGAGCATCAGCTGCCGCGACTCCCCGAACTGGGCGGGCAGGGGGCCCAGGTACTCCACCTCACCCGTCAGGTTCCACCTTGCCAGGCTGGTGGAACGGTTCGGGTTTACGGCGCCCATCCACAGCGCATCCGGGGTGAAGTGCATGCTGAACGGCATCCCTTCGTGCCGGGCGGCCCCGATGAACGCCCCCGTCCGCTGCGAGAAGAGGTTGGTCCGGCTCTGCTCCCAGTCGGCCACGGCGAGCAGCGAGTCGCCGCGGACGGCGGTCGCCACCGGCGTACCGAGCTCCCCCGGGCCGGACCCGGCGCGCCCGAACCGCCGGACGAACTTTCCGTCCCGCGCAAAGTGAAGCACGGTGCTGTTTACCGCGTCGCTGACGAAGAACGCGCCGTTCGGTCCCGCCGTCATGTGGGTGGCGGCGCCGATGAACGCGGAGTCGCTCTCCGCGAGCACCACGCTGTCCGCCGGCGCGAGCGGCTTGGTCGCCGCCGGCGCTTCGGCGGCTTGCCGATCCCCCCTGCACCCTGCCGCCAGCACCGCACAGACCGCGAGAGCACGTGCCCGTCGTCCGCTCATAAAAGCTTCCTGCCGCAGGGTTCAGACGGCCGCTCCGTCGCAGCGGCAGCCTCGCTCATCTCCGGGCCTGAACGCGCGACGAGCGCAGGGATTGAACAAACTGATGGCGGCGAGCAGCATCCGTTCGCGGGAGCGTGTGAGGCATGATCCCGGCGGTGAACCTCAGCGGACGCACTCACGCCCTCTCGCCCTCTCGCCCTCTCGCCCTCTCGCCCTCTCGCACTCCCGCACTCCCGCACTCCCGCACTCCCGCACTCCCGCACCTTGGCCCACCCCTTGCGGCCCGCCCCGCGCCGGATTCTTGTCCTGCCATCACCGGACGCATCTCCAATCCCGATCCCGAAATCCGATGCCGGAGCAGATCGACGCAAGCCGCAGGGTCGTCATCGAGTACGTCGAGCCCGAGCTGGACTGCGGGCGCTACCCCGTAAAGCGCGAGGTCGGCGACACCATCACGGTGCTCGCCGACATCTTCAAGGAAGGCCACGACGCCATCTCCGCCGCCGTATGGTACCGTCCCGAGGACGAGGAGACCTGGCTGGAGTCGCGGATGAAGTTCTGGGACAACGACCGCTGGACCGGCTCGTTCACCGTGGACCGCAACTGCCGCTGGCTCTTTACCGTCGTGGCCTGGACGGACGTGTTCGGCACCTGGCAGAGCGACCTGCGCAAGAAGTACGACGCGGGCCAGGAGGTGCTGCTGGAGCTGTTCGAGGGCGCGCAGCTGGTCGCCGCCGCCGCCGGCCCGCTGGCCGAGGGGCCGGACCGCGAGCGGCTGATGCAGTTCCTGGAAGAGATCGTGGGCGATCCGGGGCTGGCGTCCGGCGGCATCATCCCCCGCAGCGCCTGGGAGACCTTTCGCGCCGACGTGGAGGAGGGGTCGCACCTCACCCTGGCGGAGCGGGTGGCCGCGGCGCTGGATCCCACGCTGCTGGAGCTGATGGAGCGGTATCCGCTGCGCAACGACCTTACCCGCTACGACCGCGAGATCCCCATCCAGGTCGATCGCGTGGCCGCGCGGTTCGCCGCGTGGTACGAGCTCTTTCCGCGGTCGATGTCGGACGATCCCGCGCGCCACGGCACCTTCGACGACGTGATCAAGAAGCTGCCGTACGTGCGCGACATGGGCTTCGACGTCCTCTACTTTCCGCCGATCCACCCGATCGGCTTCAAGTTCCGCAAGGGAAAGAACAACACGCTCAACCCCGGGCCGGACGAGCCCGGGGTGCCGTACGCCATCGGCTCGGCGGAGGGCGGGCACAAGGCCGTGCACCCGGACCTGGGAACGCTGGACGACTTTCGCCGCCTGATCGCCGCCGCGCGCGAGCACGGGCTGGAGATCGCGCTGGACTTTGCCATCCAGGTGTCGCCGGACCACCCGTACGCAAAGGACCACCCGGGGTGGTTCTACATCCGCCCGGACGGCACCATCATGTACGCCGAAAATCCGCCCAAGAAGTACCAGGACATCTATCCCCTGAACTTTTACGGGGACGACTGGGAGGCGCAGTGGGCGGAGTGGCGCGACGTGATCCTGCACTGGGTGGAGCAGGGCGTGAACATCTTTCGTGTCGACAACCCGCACACCAAGCCGGTGCAGTTCTGGGAGTGGATGATCCGCGAGGTGCAGAAGCAGCACCCGCAGGTCATCTTCCTCTCCGAGGCGTTCACGCGCCCCAAGATGATGCGCGTGCTGGCCAAGGCGGGGTTCACGCAGAGCTACACCTACTTCACCTGGCGCAACTTCAAGGGGGAGCTGACGGAGTACTTCACGGAGCTCACGCAGGGGCCCATGAAGGAGTACTACCGGGGCAACCTGTTCCCCAACACGCCCGACATCAACCCCGAGTTCCTGCAGCGGGGCGGGCGTCCTGCGTTCATGATCCGCGCGATCCTGGCGACCACGCTCAGCAGCGTGTACGGCATCTACAGCGGCTTCGAGCTGTGCGAGGCCACGCCGCTGGCGCCGGGCAAGGAAGAGTACCTGGACAGCGAGAAGTACGAGATCCGCGCGTGGGACTGGGACCGCCCCGGCAACATCCGCCCGCTGATCACGCGGCTCAACGAGGTGCGCCGGCAGAACCCGGCGCTGCACGAGTACGAGAACCTGCGCTTCTATCCGGCGGACAACGACAACGTCCTGTTCTACGGCAAGATGACGGAGGACCGGACGTCGATGGTGTTCGTGTGCGTGAACCTGGACCCGTTCGCCGCGCACGAGACCATGCTGCACTTTCCCCTGCCCGACATGGGGATCGGCTGGCACGACCCGTGGGAGGTGGAGGAGCTGCTCACCGGCCAGCGCTTCTTCTGGCACGGCGGCAGCCAGCACGTCTACCTGGAGCCCGGCGCGCCCGGCCGCATCTTCCGCGTGCGCGCGTGGCGCAGCAGCGAGCACGGGTTCGACTACTTCATGGAGCCGACGCTGGTGTAGGGTACGAAGGTACGAGGGTCCGCTGACGGACCCTCACCCGCTCGCTCAGGCTCGCACCCTCTCCCGCAAGCGGGAGAGGGTATAAACGTCACTCAACGTGTGGCGCGTTCCTGCGGTTGCGGAGCGTGCCGACACGTTCCCCCCCACTCGAAGCGCAGGCCCTGCCGGCCCGAGCAGGTGAAGCCCCGCCTGGCGAGCTCCGCGAGCCATGGCGGGGCTTGTCGCATTTTCAGCCGCGGGTTTACCCGCCCGGGACAAAACCCGCCCCGCGAACACGAACCGCGCGGCGGGAGCCATCTGGGCACAGGCTCCCGCCGACGCGTTGTGGCAGGGATGGTCCGGGGAAACGAAAGGCTTGCCCAGGGCCATGTGTGCTAGTACACTAGCACGTGCTAGTGTACTAGCAGGTATCGCTCACCGCCCACGTCCAGCCTTCCCCACGCGAATGATTCCCATCATCCACAGGACCGCCGCCCTCCTCGCCGCACTGCTGCTCGCGGCGTGCACCTCGCGGCCGGCATCCGCACCCCCCGCCGCTTCGCCCGCGCTCGCCATCACCAACGTGACGGTGGTGGACGTGACTGGCGGACCGTCCCGCCCCGGCCAGACGGTGGTCGTCTCCGGGAACCGCATCACCAGCGTGGGGCCGGCGGCGGGGACGCGGGTGCCCCGCGGCGCGCGCGTGGTGGACGGGACGGGCAAGTACGTTATCCCGGGGATGTGGGACATGCACTCGCACATCACCATGTTCGGCCGCGCGGGGCTGGACCTGTACCTGGCGCACGGCGTCACCGGCATCCGCGACATGGGCGGCGAGCGCTTTGCCGCCGTAAAGGCGCTGCGCGACAGCGTGGCCGCGGGGCAGGTCATGGGCCCGCGGATGCGCATCGCCAGCCCGGTGGTGGAGAACCAGCGCTGGCTGGAGTGGACCCGCCAGGCCAGTGCGCAGGCGGGGACGCCGTGGCGGCTGCACGAGCGCTTCGGGCCGGCCTCGCCGGAGGACGCGGAGCGCTGGGTGGATTCGGTCGTCGCGCTGGGCGCCGACCACATCAAGGTGCGCAACTGGCCCGACACCACCATCAGCCGCGCGCTGATGGCGCGGGCGCGGGAGCGCGGGCTGCAGGTGGCGGCGCACGCCAACGAGCCGTTTCCCCGCACCGGCGTAAGCAGCTACGAGCACGGCATCTGGCCTCCGCCGCGTGGCTCCGATGCGGCGCGGGACTCGATCTGGCGCCACTTTGCCGCCAACGGCGCATCCCTCACCCCCACGCTGGTCACCTGGCCCATTCGCCTGGACCCGCCCGACACGCTGCTGGCAAAGCTGGACGACGGGCGGATCGCGGGGCTGTGCTACGTGCCGGCGCACGCGCTGCAGGAGTGGCGCGAGCAGCTCACCAACCTCAAGCAGGGGACGGGGCAGCTCGACTGGCCTGAGGTGTACCGGGGCGAGGTGCGCAACGCGGCCGAGATGCACCGGGCCGGCGTGGCGCTGCTGGCGGGGACGGACATCGGCGCGCCGCTGCTGGTGCCCGGCTTCAGCCTGCACGACGAGCTGGCGCTGCTGGTGCGTGACGCTGGCATGACGCCGCTGCAGGCGCTGCAGGCCGCCACCCTCACCCCCGCCCGGGTGATGGGGCTGACGGACGAGACGGGAACGGTGGAGGCGGGCAAGCGAGCGGACCTGGTGCTGCTGGATGCCGATCCCCTCGCCGACATCCGCAACACCCGCCGCATCCACGCCGTGGTGGCGAACGGCCGCTGGATGGACCGCGCCGCGCTCGACCGCCTGCTGTACGCCGCGCGCCAGGGTTCTCCCGAAGCGTGCGCCCGCGAGGCCGGGGCGGTCGGTCCGTAACCCGGAGCGCCGGCTCGCGAGCAGCGGAAACGCGCCGGGGGCCGGCTCGACGCATATCCCCTCTCCCACGCAGTTTGTGGGAGAGGGGAGGCGAGGAACGCCGGGTGAGGGTCCGTGAGGGCACCGCGGCGCGCGGCGTGCATCGGCGGGGGCCCGCACGATCTTTCCGATCAACCCAGAGCACGCAGGAAGATACCGAAATGCGCACGCATCGCTGGATTCCGACGCTGGTCCTGCTCTCCGCGCTCTCGCTGGGCGCCTGCAACGGCGACGACGCAGAGGGCACGGAGCGGGGTGGCACGGGGATGCAGGACCCCGAAGCCGGTGCCGAGAGCGACGCGGACGGCCGCCCCATGATCGGCAGCGAGTCCGCCCAGCAGCACGGCACCGTCGTCAACGACACGGCTCCCCATCGCCCCGGCACGCCTTCGACGCCCTGATACCAGATCCGGAAAAGCATTTGGTACAGAGGAACAGACAAAAGCCAGAGGAACAGAGACGAACCGGTTTTCCTCTGTTCCTCTGGCCGTTGTCTGTTCCTCTGTACCTTTCGCTGTTTGTTTTTGCGGATCCGGTATGATGTGACCCAGTTCCCCCTCTCCCGGCGCAGTTTGCCG
>DASQBH010000939.1:0-4315 GCA_035635315.1 Longimicrobium sp. | reverse complement strand
GGTGCCGCCGCGGCCGTTGGGGTCGATGCGGGCGCCGGAGCCCGCGCGGATCGTGGTCTGGATGCTCATCTCGGTCTCCTGTGGAGCGGTGGACGTCAGCCGTTGGGATCGATGGCGGACCCCTGGCCGGCGCGAACCGTGGTCGTGGTGTTCATCGCCGCCTCACCCGTTGGGGTCGATGGTGGCGCCGCGGCCGTTGGGGTCCATCTCCGGGCCCAGGCCGGCGCGCACCGCGGTGGTGGTGTTCATCGCCGCCTCAGCCGTTGGGGTCCAGGCCGAACCCGCGGCCGGCGCGGACGGTGGTCGTGGTCTGCATGATCGCCTCAGCCGTTGTCGTCGATGCGGACGCTGGCGCCCGCACGAATCGTGGTGTGGATGGTCATCTCCGTCTCCCATGTGGAGGATGGAGGTCAGCCGGCCGGGTCCATCCCGGGCCCGAGGCCGGCGCATGCCCTGGTCGTGGTGCGCATCGCCCGCCTCAGCCGTTGGGGTCGATGGCGCAGCCGCGGCCGGCGCGCAGGGTGGTCGTGGTCTGCATGGTGTCCTCAGCCGTTGTCGTCGATGCGCGGGCCCATTCCCGCGCGGATGGTGGTCTGGATCTGCATCTCCGTCTCTCGTAAAGCGGTGGATCTCAGCCGTTCGGATCGATCATGGATCCCTGGCCGACGCGGATCGTGGTGCTCGCCTGCATGGTGGCTCCGCGGATCAGCCGTTGTCGTCCATCCGCGGGCCTGCGCCGGCGCGGATGCGGGTCTGGTTGCTCATGTCGTCATCCTCGTTGAAGGTCAGCCGTTGGGGTCCATCATGCCCCCCTCGGCGGCGCGGACCGCGCTGCGCGTGCTCATCGGCACCGCTCAGCCGTTGGGGTCCATCGCCCCTCCGCGCCCGGCGCGAAGGCGGGTGGCGGCGCGCACGGCCGCCTCACCCGTTGGGGTCCAGGGCACCGCTGCGGGCGGCCCGGACCGTTGTGTTCGTCTGCATCGGTCTCTCTCCTTCGCGTGTGGGTCAGCCCTGGGGATCGATCAGGGCTCCGGTGCCCGCGCGGACCGTGGTGGTGGCGCTCATCGCTCCCTCCGTCAGCCGTTGGGGTCGATGGACGAGCCGGCGCCGGCGCGGATCTGCGTGCTGGTGTTCATCGCCTGCTCCTTCAGCCGTCGGGGTCGATGGACGAGCCGTGGCCGGCGCGGATGCGTGTGCTGGTGCTCATCGTCTCGCTCCTTCAGCCGTTGGGGTCGATGGACGAGCCCTCGCCCGCCCGGACGCGTGTGCTGGTGTTCATCGTCCTCTCCTTTCACCCGTCGGGGTCGATCGCCGAGCCGACGCCGGCCCGGACGTGCGAGGTGATGTTCATCGTCCGCTCCTTCATCCGTTGGGATCGATGGCCCAGCCGTGGCCTGCGCGGATCTGCGTGCTGGTGTTCATCGTCCGCTCCTATCCGCCGTTCGGGTCGATTCCGCAGCCCACACCGGCGCGAACCGTCATCGTGATGTTCATGGCGTGTTCTCCTTTCAACCGTTCGGGTCGATCACCCAGCCCGCGCCTGCGCGGATCGTGGTGGTGATGCTCATGGCGTGTTCTCCATTCAGCCGTTTGGGTCGATTCCCCAGCCCGCGCCTGCGCGGATGGTGGTGGTGTTGTTCATGGCGTGTTCTCCTTTCAGCCGTCCGGGTCGAGTTCGCAGCCCACGCCTGCGTGGACTTTGGTCGTGGTGTTCATCGCCTGCTCCTCAGCCGAAAGGGTCGACGCAACTGGCGGTGCCGGCGCGGATCGTCGTGGTGGTGGTCATGGCCTCCTCCTCAGCCCAGAGGGTCGATACAGACGCCGTTGCCGGCGCGGATCGTGGTCCTGGTCGTCATCGCCTGCCCCTCAGCCGTAAGGGTCGATGCAACTGGCGGTGCCGGCGTGGAGCGTGGTTCTGGTCGTCATGGCCTGCCCCCCTCAGCCGTAAGGATCAATGCAGGGGCCCATGCCGGCGCGGATCGTGGTCGTGGTAGACATGGTCTGCTCCCTCAGCCGTAGGGGTCGATGACGGAGCCGCCGCCGGCGCGGATGGTTGTCGTCGTCCACATGGTGCTTCTCCTTTCGTTGTCCTGGTTCAGCCCGCCGCCGGTACCCGTCCCGGCGGCGGGCCTGGTGCTCAGCCGAGCGGATCGATGAAGGCACCGCCGCCGGCGCGGATCGTGGTCGTGGTGTTCATGGCCGGTTCCTCAGCCCCAGGGATCGATGGTGGAGCGGCAGCCGGCGCGAACCGTGGTCGTGGTGTTCATGGCCGGCTCCTTAGCCCCAGGGATCGATGAAGGCGTGGGTGCCGGCGCAGACGATGGTCGTGGTGTTCATGGTCTTCTCCCGTGCTGCGAATGGGATGGTGAAAGGCCGCGGAAGTGCAGCCTTTCTATGGACTTGAACGAACAAGCCCGGGGCGTTGTTCCGAGTTTGGGACCGGGTGCGGCGGGGGAGGACAACCCGTTGCGATGGCGGGACGAGCGGTCGGTCGCGAGGGCGAGTGTAGCGGGGGAGGGACGAAGGGCGAGAGTTGGTTTGGAGGGGGTGAACGGGTGAGGGTGTGAGGGTGTACGGGGCGTTTCCGCGGGGCCCTCTCCCCCGACCGGCCTTTTGCTCGTTCCTCGCAACGGCGGTCGACCCCTCCCCCAAACTGCGGGGGCGGGGTTGTTTACATGCACGGTAGGTAAGGAAACGCCAACCCCTCCCCCGGGGTTGGGGGAGGGGTCGCCGCGAGCCGCGAGGAACGGGCGGCGAAGACGGCGGGGGAGAGGGCCCGTCGGAAACGGGACGCCCTCCCACCGTTCACCCGTTCACCTCATCACCCGTTCACCTACGGATGGGCGATGACGAGCAGGGCAGGGGCGCGCGCCGACGCGACCCGCCAGGCAACGGAGAGCGTCTCCGGGTCCAGCGCGGCGAAGCTTTCGTCCAGCAGCACGGCGTCGCCGCCCTGCAGCAGCGCGCGGGCCAGGAACACGCGGCTGCGCTCGCCGTGGGAGAGCTGCCAGCCGCCCTCGCCCACCATCTGCATCATCCCCGAAGGCATGCGGTCCAGCAGCGGGCCCAGCCCCAGCTCGCGGCAGAGCGCTTCGGCCTCCGCCAGGTCGGCGGGGGGCGCGGGCCAGCGGCGGCCCATCAGCAGGTTGAAGGCAAGAGTGCCGGTGAGCACGTGGTTCTCGTGGAACTGCGGCGCCGCCGCCACCCGCCGCCGCCACTCCGCCGCGCCCACCGTCCAGCGGTCCAGTCCGCCCAGCAGCAGCGACCCCGCGTCCGGAGTGCGCAGGCCGGAGAGCACGGCGGCCAGCGTGGACTTTCCCGCGCCGCTGGGCCCTTCAAGCAGCACGCGGTCCCCGCGCCGCACGGTGAGCGATACGCCATCCAGCACCGGCGCGCCGCCCGGGTGCGCGAAGGCGACGCCCGCCGCCTGCAGCACCGCCTCGCCACCATCCGCGCCGCCGGCGGCCTCCCACGCGCCACCAGACTCACGGCGGGCGGCGGCGCGAAAGAGCGGGCCCACGCGCGTCCACGCGATCGCCGCGTCCGGCAACTGCAGCAGCGCCGCCCCCAGCCGCCCCAGCGACTGCCACGCCAGCAGCACCCCGCCCAACGCCACCGCCACCCCCGCCGCGTCACCGCCACGCACGAACGCCGGCGCCACGCCCGCCAGCCCCACCAGCAGCCAGCCCCGGGCGGACAGGGCAGGGAGGCGCGCCGCGGCCCGGTCCATCGCGGCGGAGAGGGCCAGGTAGCGCTCCAGCTCCTCTTCCTCCCCGCGGTGCATGCGATCCGGGTCCTGCTGGGCCAGGCGCGTGCGGTAGCCGGTCATCCGCTCCACTAGCCCGTGCGTCATCTCCAGCCGCGCCGCCGTCCAGCGCGCGCGCAGGCGCCCGTACCGCGCCGCCATCGCCGCCACGACGCAGAGCCACGCCGCCAGCGACAGCGCGTGCATCCACCCGCCCGCGCCGCCGGCCAGCACCGCGAACGCCAGCGCCAGCTCCAGCGCCCCCAGCGCCGCCGCGATGCCGCCCGAGAGCGCAAGGGATTCCATCGCTTCGCTCTCGATCACCGTTCCCAGAAAGCGGCCGGCGCCCTGGTGGCGCACCTCGTCGGGGCGCAGGCGCAGGGCGCCGTCGAGCAGGCGCCGCTTGAGCGCCGCGCCCGCGCGCATCCCCAGCACCCCCTGCCACCAGATGGAAAGCGCGCGCAGCGGCACCGCCGTCATCAGCGCCAGCGTCCAGCCGGCCAGCCGCACGCCGTCCACGCGCCCGGAGAGCGCGCCCGCCGCCAGCAGCGCCCACGCGCCTGCCCAGAG
>DASQBH010000938.1:0-2136 GCA_035635315.1 Longimicrobium sp. | reverse complement strand
CGGGTTCTGCCGGCGAGATCCTTCGGTCGGCGCCATGGATTCTACGAGACGGATGGCGTTGCGCGGCGCCTCCCTCAGGAAGTCATTGTTCTGCCTGCGGTTATGTGACCCAGGCCTCTGAAGGACGGCCTCCGCGTGGGGCCGTTTTCGTTTTGGAAGGTTTGACAGCACCGCGTCCGCTTTGTATTGTAAAGTGGAAGGCGGGCGTGGTGTCGCCCGCAGACCCCGCGGACGAATGGACGAGCGGGGCTCAGCGCGGTAAGTTGCACCGTGGCGCGGACCATGCTGCCCCGCGCCCGTACACGAGTGGAATCGAGGACGAGCCTTGTCGCTTCTGGATACCGTCAGGACCCCCGAAGAGGTGCGCGCGCTGCCCGAGGCAAAGCTGCCCGAGCTGTGCGTGGACGTGCGCGACCGCGTCATCGACGTGGTCTCGCGGCACAAGGGCGCCCACTTCGGCAGCAACCTGGGCACGGTGGAGCTCACCGTAGCCCTGCACCGCGTCTTCGACACCCCGCGCGACCAGCTGATCTGGGACGTGGGGCACCAGGCGTATCCGCACAAGATCCTTACCGGGCGCAACGAGCGGATGGACAGCATCCGCAAGCGCAACGGCCTGAGCGGCTTCCTGCGCCGCGACGAGAGCGAGTGCGACGTGTTTGGCGCGGGGCACGCGGGGACGTCGATCTCCGCCGCCGTGGGCGTGGCGGCCGCGCGCGACATCAAGGGCGAGGACTTCGAGGTCATTGCCGTCATCGGCGACGGGAGCATGACGTGCGGGCTGCCGTACGAGGCGCTGAACAACGCAGGCCACACCGACCGCGACCTGATCGTGGTCCTGAACGACAACGAGATGTCCATCTCCCCCAACGTGGGGGCGCTGCACAAGTACCTGGGCATCCACAAAAAACTGACGGACGTCCGCACCTCACCGTTCTACAACCGGCTGCGCGAAGAGATCAAGAAGTTCATCCACGCCGCGCCCAACCGGCTGGGCACCATCGGCGAGATGATGGAGCACTTTGCCGTGCGCGCGGATGACGCCATGAAGGGGATGTTCGTCCCCGGCATGCTGTTCGAGCAGCTGGGTTTTCGCTATGCGGGCCCGGTGGATGGACACGACATCAACGCCCTGGTCCGCACCTTCGAGGGCGTGAAGAAGATGAAGGGTCCGCGCCTGGTGCACGTGCTCACGAAGAAGGGCAAGGGCTTCGCGCCGGCCGAGGCGGACCAGGTCAAGTGGCACGCGGCCGCCCTCTTCGACAAGGAGACGGGTGCGCCGCTCAAGAAGGCGTCGCCCGGCACCGTGGCCATGCCGCGCTACCAGCAGGTCTTTGGCGAAGCGCTTACGGAGCTGGCGAAGACGGACGACAGGGTGGTCGCCATCACCGCCGCCATGGCGACGGGGACGGGGACCGACATCTTCGAGAAGGCGCACCCCGAGCGCTTCTTCGACGTGGGGATTGCCGAGGGGCACGCGGTCACCTTTGCCGCCGGGCTGGCGACGCAGGGGATCAAGCCCGTCGTGGCCATCTACAGCACCTTCCTGCAGCGCGCGTACGACAGCATCGTGCACGACGTGGCGCTGCAGGACCTGCCGGTGACCTTCGTGATGGACCGCGCCGGCATCGCGGGCGACGACGGGCCCACGCACCACGGCGGCATCGACATCGGCTACATGCTCAGCGTGCCGGGGATGACCATCACCGCCCCGCGCGACGCGGACCAGCTCATCGGCTTGCTGCGCACGGCGCTGGCGCACCAGGGCGGGCCGTTCTCCATCCGCATCCCCCGCGAGCTGGTGCCGGCGCTGCCCAGGCCGGTGGCGGAGATCGAGGCGATCCCCCCGGGCACCTGGGAGACGCTGCGGCAGGGGAAGGACCTCGCCATCCTGGCTACGGGGACGACGGTGATGCCGGCGCTGGCCGCGGCCGAGGCGCTGCAGCGCGAGGGGGTGCAGGCGACGGTGGTGGACTGCCGCTTCATCAAGCCGCTGGACGAGCGCACGCTTGAGCGGCTGTTCCCCGGCCACGCCTTTGTGCTGACGGTGGAGGAGGGGACGGAGGTGAACGGGTTCGGCGCGTTCGTGCGCCGTTATGTGGCCGACCGCTGGCCGGGCGTGGGCGGGGCGACGAT
>DASQBH010000937.1:0-3913 GCA_035635315.1 Longimicrobium sp. | reverse complement strand
CCGAAGTTGCTCACCTCGGGGTCCAGGCCGGTGTAGTCCGTCCACGTCATCAGGTTGCGGGCCGACAGGGTGATGCCTGCGTCGCTCACCCGCCCGGGGATGCGGCTGAGCAGGTTGCCGGGCACCCGCCACGCCAGCGACACCTCGCGCAGCTTTACGTACGACGCGTCCTCGATGTACTGCTTGGTGTAGGTGCCGAAGCCCGAGATGCGCTCGAGCCCCGAGCAGTTGGGGTAGCACTCGGGAATGGAGCGCGGCGTGGCCACGCCCTGGGGCAGCACGTAGTCGGGGCTCACCCCGCCCGCGTCGTACAGCAGCCGGGTAAGGTTGATCAGGTCGCCGCCGTGCTGCCAGTCCACCAGCCCGTACAGGCTCAGGGCGCCAAAGGTGAGCTCGTTGCTGAAGCCCATCTTGAACTCGGGGGTGGCGTCGCCCAGCTGGCGCTCGATCAGGTTGCCGTCGGCGTCCTCGCCGTCGTAGCCCACGATCTGCGTGGCGCTCTTGCCCTCTTCGATCTGGAACACGCCCAGCGAGGTGCTGCCGAACGCGCCCGTGCGGAAGCTGGGCACCGGCAGGTTCTCGACCGTGCTCTTGGTGGTGTAGAAGGTGGTGCGGGTGTTCCAGCCAAAGTTGTCGCGCTGGATGGGCGTAGCCGCTAGCGCCATCTCGATGCCGCGGGTGTGCAGCTCGCCGCCGTTGAAGATCTGGGTGACGAAGCCCGACGACGGGTTGAGCGTGCGGCGCAGCAGCAGGTCGGTGATCTGCTGGTTGTACGCCGTGAACTCGAAGCTGGCGCGGCCGTCCAGCAGGGCCAGGTCAAAGCCGCCCTCGATCTCGCGCATGCGCTCCGGGCGGATGTCGGCCGCGCCCGTCACGCCCTGCACCACGATCCCCTTGAAGCCGTCGATGCTGTTGGCCGTCGACATCTCCGTGAACTTGTCGGCCCACAGCGGCAGGTTGCCCGTCTCGCCGTACGCCACGCGCAGCTTGAGGTCGTCCACGCGGGGCAGGATGCCGGGGAAGCGGTAGCTGGCGGCGGCCTTGGGGTACAGGAAGTACTCGTCGGGGTCACCGTTGTTGCTGCTGCGGTCGGCGCGCACGCCGGCGGTAAGCAGCAGGCGGTTGTCCAGCGCCAGGAACTCTTCCTGGGCAAAGATGCCGAAGTCGCGCACCCGCTGCCGGTTCTCGATCACGAACGGGCGCGGGCCGTCGTCCACGCCGCCCTGCCCGGCCACCAGGCCGCGGGTGATGACGCGGTTGATGCCCAGGTCGCGGTCCTCGTACTGCACGCCCACCGAGGTGGTGGCCGTCCACGACGACGGCGCCCAGGTGTGCACCAGGTTGGCGTTGCCGTTCAGGTTCAGGTTGTCGCTGTTGGCCAGGATGCTGGTGCCCGCCTCCGTCTCGTCCAGCACCGCCTCGTACTCCAGGTCAACCGGGCTCAGCAGGCGGTTGCGCTGGCGAAAGAAGTCGGCGCCGCCGCTGAACACCATGCGCAGCGACTGCTCTTCGCCCTCCAGGATGGGCACGCGCGCCGTGCCGGAGCCGATGAAGCGCCACACGTCTTCGGCGTTCTGCAGCAGCGCCGCCGTCTGCAGCGGGTTGCTGGGGCCGAACGGGTTGTCGGGGAACAGCGCCCCCTGCCGCCGCAGGTCGACGAACGCCGGGGTGCCCGACAGCGCCACGTAGTAGCTCACGCTGCGGTTGTCGTTGTTGGTGAGCCCCCGGTTGCTGCGGGTGTGCAGCAGGTTGGTGTTCACCGACAGCTCCACCCCGCGACCCAGCCCCTGGTCCAGGTTGATGCGCAGCGACTGCTTCTCGAAGCCGGTGTTGTCGATGATCCCCGGCTCGTCCATCACCAGCCCCGACGCGAAGTAGTGGGTCTGGCCGGCGCCGCCGCTCACGCTCACGCTGGTCTCGCGGCCCAGGTCGCGCTGCCCCGCCAGCTGCCGCTCGTGGTCGTAGTGGGTGCCGTCGCCGTACAGCGCGGCCGCGCTGGCGCCGTACTGCGCGATGGCCTCCTCGCGGGTAAAGCGGCGGCTGCCCAGCGTGTTGGACAGCTCGTAGTAGCCCAGCCGCTGGCTCAGCGAGAACCGGGGCGCGCCGTCGCGGCCGCGGCGGGTGGTGACGATGATCACCCCGTTGCTGGCCTTGGAGCCGTAGATGGCCGCCGCCGAGGCGCCCTTGAGCACCTCGACGCTCTCGATGTCGTCGGGGTTCAGGTCGGCGATGCGGTTGGTGGCGTTGTCCTGCACGCTGGCGTCGTCGCCCGCGATGGCGTCGGTGATGGCGTTCTGGCCGCTGGGGATGGCCAGGTTGCTCATCACCACGCCGTCGATCACCCACAGGGGCTCGGCGCTGGCGTTGATGGACGACACGCCGCGCAGGTCCACCTGAATGCCGCCGCCCGGCGCGCCGCTGTTGGCGCTGATGACGGCGCCGGGGATCTTGCCCGCCAGCGCCTGGTCCACGGTCTGGGCCGGGGCGCGGTTCACCTCTTCGCCGCTCACCGAGGCCACGGCGTTGGCCAGGTTGCGGCGGGCCACGGTGGTGGCCTGGCCGGTGACCACCAGCGCCTCAAGGCTCAGCACCGTGCTCTGCAACTGCACGTTGAAGGTGTTCTGCGTGGCCGGAACGGTCACCTCGCGGGTGTTGTAGCCGATGCGCGACACGGTGAGCCGCGCGGCGCCCGCGGGAACGGTGATCTCGTAGCGGCCGTTGGCGCCGGTGGACACGCCCTGGCTGGTGCCGGTGATGGCCACTCGCGCGGCGGCCAGGGGCTCACCCCCTTCGGCCGTCACGGTACCGCTGATCTGCCGCTGCTGCGCGGCGGCTGGCAGTGCCCACAACGACAGGGCGCACGCCAGCGTGAGCAACCACGATCGTTTTGTCATCGCTTGACCTTGTAGAAACGGGAATCTTGCTGAACGGAACCAGGAACCCGCGCGCGGTTGGTGTGTGGCCTCCTTCTGTGGCTGTATGGTGGATGGATCTTGAGTTCGCAGTGTGTGCCGGGGATGCCCGGTAACGGTCGGGGGGACCGGTGGCCTTCTGTTTCGGTCGAACGTTCGCTACGCCCGCGCTTCTGACGCGGGACACCTGTTCACAACGCCTCGGGAGGCACGATGCCGGACAGGCGCAGCCGTTTTGGATTTGTGAGTACCTGCTAACAATGTCACGCGGCAGTAACGGATGCAAGGACGGCGAGGGAGCGCAGAAACGGATGGCGACCGCTGCTACGGAATCGCGCTGCAACCCGCCGGGAAACACGAGTTTTCCCCATCGCGCACTGAGCCGCACTCAGTCTCGTGTAGCCTCGTAATGAGTCCTGAAAAGAAGGTGCTGCGGGATTGGGGTTGAGGCCTGCAGTTCCGCCTCCTCTACTTTCCCCTGCGTGAGGCCGGATCCGGAAAAGCATTGTACCCAGCCTTTTCGGGGCTATGGGATTCGCGGCGTTTGCAGGGGGAAACGCCTTCAGTCGATCCGCACCTTGACCACCACCTTGCGGACGGTGTGGCGGGCGCCGGCCATGCAGCCGGGCTTGTGCGCGTCGTCGGGATGGAAGACGGCCAGGTCGCCGGGGCGCATCAGCAGCGAGCTGGCGAAGGGCGGGTCGGCGTAGAAGGCGATGTCGGCGGCTTCGTCGTACGGCGTCTCCACGGTGAGCGCGGCGGCGGGGGCGTGCAGGATGCGCTCGTGGCCGTCCGCCACGTACTGCAGGTCCACGTGCCGCACGTGCGTCTCCAGCCGCTTCTCCGTGCCCGGCACCGTCTCGTACGTCTGCACCAGCGCAAAGACGTCGTCGCCCTCGATGGGGTGGCGGCCGTCGGCGATGGCGGGGTCCATCGACCGCAGCCAGCGCAGCCCGGCGGCAATGCGCGGGCCCAGCACCTCGTACGGAGCGGAATCCGCC
>DASQBH010000936.1:0-9107 GCA_035635315.1 Longimicrobium sp. | reverse complement strand
CGCAAAGCTGCAGCGCGTCGTGAGGGCCGATCCCGAGCCCGGAGAGCCGGAGCAGCCGCTCGCGCTGGCCGGAGACTGAAAATCACGCAGGTCTGGCGGAGTTGGACAAAGTTCGCTAGATTTCCCTTTACAGCCACTTCCTTTGCGTTCCTTTCGGAGCAGACACATGGTCCGCAAGCTCGTCGTTGTTGTCCTGCTCGCCACGCTCGCCGCATGCACCGGAAGCATCACCGCCGCGGATACGATCACCGCCGCGGATGAAGAGGTGCAGCTCGGCGGGGGAATCCACACCAGCGGCGGTTGAGCCCCATCGTGGCAGCACCGGCGGCCCGGACCTGAAAGAGGGTCCGGGCCGCTTCGCATTTCCGTGATCCAGAAACGCATGTAGGCGGGGCTCCGGCAGGGGGCCTCGCCCGCCTTTTTGCGCCCGCCGCAACCCGGCCCGAACATTGCCCTCCCCCGCGCGGTACAAGCCACCTTCCCGACACACCGCACCCCGTCCCGCGGGCGGGTGAAACGACGACGAGGCAAGCAGTTGAGCCCCACGCGAGCGCACCCCTGTCTCCGCCGCCCGGCGCCGGCCCTCGCGGCCGCGCTGGTGCTGGCGGCCGCCGTGCCCGCGGGGGCGCAGGCGGAGGAGGGCGCGTGCCGCAACGGGATCATCAGCGAGATCTTCGTCGACAACGGCTCGGTGTTCGACGTGGGCGGCGACGAGCTGGACGCGCGCTTCAACTGGGCGTACCGCTCCGCCAACCGCATGCACGTGCGCACCCGCGAGCGCGTCATCCGCCGCGAGCTGCTGTTCGGCGTGGGCGACTGCTACGTACCGGCCCTGCTCGAAGACTCCGAGCGCATCCTGCGCAGCCTCTCCTTCATCGCCGACGCCGACGTGTTCGCGGTGCGGCAGCCCGACGGCACGCAGCACGTGGTGGTGGAGACCCGCGACGAGTGGTCCGTGCGGCTGGAGCCGCAGTGGGACAGCGACGAGGGGAGCGTGGCCATCACCGGCCTGGAGCTGCGCGAAGACAACCTGCTGGGCACCGGCCAGCACGTGAGCGCGTACTTCAAGGAGTCGCAGGGGGAGCGGGTGTACGGCGCGGCGGTGGGAACGCGGCAGCTGCTGGGCACGCGCCTGGACGCGGAGCTCGGCGTGGCCAGGACGCCGGTGGGGGTGTCCGTGGTGCAGCGGCTGGCGTACCCGTTTCGCGGCGAGAACGGGCGCTGGGCGTTCCGGCAGGAGATCGAGCACCTGGAGCGCAACTTCATCATCTACGTCCCCGACGCGGGCGCGGACGGCGGCGTGCGGCGGCGCTACTTCGAGGAGGAGCGCCGCTCGTTCGACGTGGGGACGGTGATGCGGCTGGGGCGGCGGGGCCAGCTGACCCTGTTTGGCGTGGCGCTGGCGGGGGAGTGGACGGAGTACCCGCGCGACTACCTGTCCGTGGACGGGGGCGGCGACCAGCCGGCCATGCGCCAGCTGATCCCCGAGCGGCCGGAGACGCCGATCACCGGGCTGGACACCATCTCCAGCGTGCGCGTGGTGTTCCTGGCGGGCCAGCGCAACGTGTGGTTCGAGCGGCGGCGCGCGCTCGACGCGGTGCGGGGGACGGAGGACGTGCGGCTGGGCGTCGAGGCGGAGGTGGGCATCGGGCGCAGCCTGCAGGCGTTCTCGGACGACGACGACCTGCTGCTGGACCTGGGGTTCTCCTTTGCCGCCGCCCCGGGACGGCAGCTGCTGGCCGGCGTGAGCGCGCGGGCCGAGGGGCGGCGCGTGTACAACGCCGAGCCCGGGTCCTTCGAGTGGCGCAACCTCTTTGGCCAGGCAGACGCGTGGGCGTACTGGCGCCCGTCCGACGAGTCGCGCCACACCCTGGTGGCCGCCGCCACGGTGGTGGGGGGATGGCGCACCATGGTCCCCTTTCAACTGACCATGGGGAACCGGGCGGGGCTGCGGGGGCTGCCCACGCACGCCTGGCCGGGCGAGCGGCGCGCCGTGGCGTCGCTGGAGCACCGGATGTACCTGGGGTGGCCGTACCCGCGGCTGTTCGACCTGGGGACGGCGGCGTTCGTGGACGTGGGAAAGATGTGGGCGGGCGGAGATACCTTCGGGATGAACTCGCCGGTGGAGGCCAGCGTGGGCTTGGGCCTGCGCGCGGCGTTCCCGCCGGGGTCGCGGCGCACCTACCGCGTGGACGTGGCGGTGCCGGTGACGCGCGCGCTCTCCGACCGCAACGTGGTGGTCACCTTTGGCGTGGGCCAGGCCATCGGCCGCGCCCGCGACGACGACCCCCAGCTTCGCCGCAGCAGCCGGCGCGCCCTCTCCGCCAGCCTCTTCAGCTTCCCCAACTGAGCAGCACCCGCCGATTGCGACTGCACCACGACTAAATACCGGATCCGGCAAAAAGACCTGGCACGCAGAGCAGCAGAGAGGCAGAGCAGAAGACCGGGCGGGCGCCCTCTGCTACTCTGCCTCTCTGCTGCTCTGCGTGAAGCGTTTTTATGGATCCGGACATGAGCGAAGAACGCGGAAGAAAAGAACAAGGACGCGGATGAAGTGCTCCTCCGCGTCCTCCGCGTGATGCTTCTTTTCTCTACCCCGCCACGGGATTGGGAAGGATGCCGGCGGCCGCCAGCGCGTCCGCCATCCGGCCGGCGTCGCGGCTGCGCAGGGGCTGGATCGGCGGGCGGGGCGCGCCGCCGTGCATGCCGATGGAATCCAGCGCGGCCTTGACCCCCGGCACCCCCATCTCCCCCACCACCGCCTTGTGCAGCGGGGCGATGCGCTCCTGCAGCCGCCCCGCCTCGCCAAAGCGCTCCTCGTCAAAGGCGCGGCACACCTCGGCGCACTCGTGCGGCATCAGCAGCGCCACGGCCAGGATCCCGCCCACGGCGCCCATCTCCAGCGCGGCGTACAGGATGGCGCCGCTCCCCGCCAGCACGTCGCACCCGCCGCGGCAGGCGTCAATCAGCGCCCCCAGCACCCGCAGGTCGCCCGACGAGTCCTTGATCCCCACCACGTTGGGGTGCCGCGCCACCTCGGCCACCAGCCCCGGCTCCAGCTCCACCCCGCTGAAGCGCGGCGGCACCTGGTACAGGATCACGGGCACGGGCGAAGCCTCCGCCACCGCCAGGTAGTGGTCGCGCAGCGCCGCCGGCGTCATCAGCGGCTTGTAGAACGAGGGAGGCTGCACCAGCACCCCGTCCGCCCCCGCCTCGGCGACCCGCCGGGTCTGCCGGATGGTGGCGCGCGTAGACTCCGCCCCCGTGCCGCAGAGCAGGAGGCGGTCGGCGTCCATCAGGTCGCGGGTGGCGGCCGTCAGGCGGGCCTTCTCGTCCTCGTCCATCAGCACGCCCTCGCCGGTGGAGCCGAAGAGGACGACGCCCCGCAGCGGCGCCTGCAGCCACTGCCGCACGTTGGCGCGCAGCGAGATCACGTCCGCGTCGCCCGTCACCGGGTCAAACGGGGTGGTGGCCGGCGCGAACACGCCCCTCAGTTCCACGCGGCCCCCGTCGGCTCGGGAGCCAGCCCCGGCAGCGTGCCCGCCACGCTCACCCCGTCGCCGTACAGCGGCAGGCGCACCGTAAAGGTGGCGCCCTTTCCCTCGGGGCTCTCCACCTCGATGCGCCCCGCGTGCGCCTCCACGATCTCGCGGCAGATGGCCAGCCCCAGTCCCATCCCCTTCCCCTTGGTGCTTACGAACGGCTTGAAGACGTGCGGCAGCTTCTCCGCGGGAATGCCGGGCCCGTTGTCGGCCACCTGCACCACCGCCTGCCCGGCGTCGCGCTCCACCGTCACGCGCAGGCGGGGGTCCGCGGTCTCGGCCATGGCCTCGCGGGCGTTGCGCACCAGGTTGTCCAGCACCTGGCGCAGGTAGTAGGCGTCGGCAAACACCACGGCCGGCTCCACGCCGCTGGCGTCCACGCGCATCCCCTCGCGCGCCTCGTGCGCCAGCACCTGCCGCACCAGGTCGTTGACGAACACCGGCTGGCGGTTGAGCGCACGCTGCGCGCCCGAGGCGTAGACGGACAGCTCCTCCAGCATCACCACCAGCCGCTGCGACTCGCCGATGATGGCGTCGGCCACCTCGCGGCGCTGCACGGGATCCGCCACCATCTTTTCGTTCTGCAGGATGTCGGAGTGCAGCACGATGGTCTGCAGCGGGTTCTTGATCTGGTGCAGGATGCGCGCGGTGGCCGTGCCCATGGCGGCCAGCTTTTCCTCTTCCGCCCGCCGGCGGTCGCTGCGGCGCAGCAGGGTAAAGATGACGCCGGCGGTGAACAGCACCACGCTGGCCACCACCACCACACTGACGACAAAGAGCAGGCGGTTGTCCGGCCCCGCCGCTGGGGGGGCCGCCGCCTGGGCCAGCAGGATCATTGCATGGGCCCTGAAAAGGAAGGTGCCGCGCCGCGGCCGGGCGGCCGCGGTTCGGGGGGTGTCGGGTTGTACGCGGGCAGGTCAGCCGGAGCGGCCGTCGGAGCGGCGCGAGTCGGGGATGCGGGAGACCACGAAGCTCACCGTCTCGCCCTTTTCCTCGCCCTCGGGCACCACCGTCTCCACCGTGATGCGGCGCACCACGTGCCGCGGATCGCGCAGCATCACCTCCACGTCGATCCCCAACTCCGGCGCCGCGATGTGCGTGCGGACGCGTGGTCCCGGGTCCGCCGCGGGCGGATCGGGGTTGCGGAGCAGGATCTTGGTGCTCTGGCGCCCGGTGTCCAGGCCGCGCGCCACCTTGATCTGGTGGAACCAGTCCGGCTGGTAGCCGATCAGGTACTGGCGCCCGTGCTGGTCCTCGCCCTGTCCTTCGCGGTTGTGGCGTGCCATCCCCACCTCCGGACTTGAAGCGGTACTGCGCATTTTCCCCCAAACATTCTCCCGTGCAAGGGCCCTCGTGTCAAGGCACACGTTTGTTCGGGACCCCGCGCCCGGATGCGAATCCTCCGGTTTCCCGCTCCGGACGGCCTCCTGTCTGATCCGGCTGATTTCCAGATTTGCCGCTTCCCCGGCCCCTGGCCTCGCAAACCGCACGCGGAGAAAGGGAGATCCGCTCCGTTGGGGCCCTTGGGTTCCCTGCCGGCAAACGGCACAGGGGAGGGAGGTGTCCTTCTGGATGAACACCCTGCCACGGTGTCAGCGGCACCTTCCTGTCGACCCGCATCCCCGATGCGGACGATCAGGGGAAGGGGATGGGCACCAGGGTGAGGAAGAAGATGGCGATGCACGCCCAGCCGATGATCCGCCGGGCGGGGTCCAGGCGAAGGTCGGGGTCAAAGACGGGCGGATGATGCAGGCGGCCGCGGCCGATCACCATCACCAGCACGGCCCAGACCAGCCACCCGATCCACCCGAACGAGAGCGCCAGCAGCAGGGTGACCGTCAGCATCCCCACCAGCAGGTGCCAGCGGCGGGAAAGGGCGAACACCACGTGCCCGCCGTCCAGCTGGCTGACGGGAAAGAGGTTGAGCGCGGTGAAGAAGAAGCCCAGCCACCCCGCGAAGGCCAGCGGGTGCAGCGCCACGAAGGTGGCGTCGCCCAGGGGCGAAAGGGCACGCAGCAGGGCAAAGACGGCCGACTCGCCCATGGGAAGCAGCTGGTCGTCCACCACCAGCCCCACACGCGCGCCTCCGGCCCACGCCGGCACCTCCTCCACCGTGCGCGACCAGGCCAGTCCCAGCGCGACGGCGGGGATGGAGAGCAGAAAGCTGACAATGGGCCCCGCGGCGCCCACGTCCAGCAGCACCGAGCGGTTCAGCAGCGGCGAGCGCAGGCGGATGAACGCGCCGAAGGTGCCGATCAGGCTCAGCATCCACGGCGCGGGGACAAAAAAGGGCGGCGACACGTCCATCCCGTGCCGCCGCGCCAGGGCGTAGTGTCCCAGCTCGTGCGCGCCCAGGATGACGAGCAGGGGAAGGGAGAACCACAGCCCCGGTGCCACCGAGAGGGGCGTCAGCCGCGTGGGCACGGGAATCGCGGTCCCCGCGAGGCTCGCATCACGCATACGGAGGGGATCGCCGTCCACCAGCAGGCCGCCGGCGATGGTCGCGGTGAGCACGGTGAGCGCCAGCAGCAGCAGGTGCAGCCACCAGCGCTCCCGCGGCCGAGGCCGGATGCGGCGCGCCAGCGTGACCTCCACGCCATCGGGCCCGGGCTGGGAATACACCCGCCCGGGCCACTGGTCCAGATACCGGCGCACGTCGGCGTCCCCCAGCGAGAGCCCGGGGTGCAGGCGCGCCTGAAACACTTGTTGGTCATGCACTTCCACGACGCGCCATGTGGCGAACGGCCCCGCTGTGTCGGGCACTTTTCTCTTGACCTCCGTGTATACCGTGCTTAGGTTGGGGCCACGCTTCCCGACGCCAGAACAGTTCGCCCCGGCGCGCGGCGCGCCCCCTCCCCTGGCCTATCTTCCCACTCAGCGGAACAATCCAGCGGACCCGGGCTCCGTGCCGCCGGGTCTGCATACATACATTCGGAGCTAGTCGTGGACATCAGCACGATCAAAACCAAGAGCATCGCCGAGCTCCACGAGATGGCGGAAGGGCTCAACATCTCCAACTACTCGGGGCTCCGCAAGCAGGACCTCATCTACCGCATCGAGCAGAACCTGCTCGACAGCGAGGTGGTGCTGCGGGGCGAGGGTGTGCTGGAGGTCCTTCCCGAGGGCTACGGCTTCCTGCGCTCGCAGGACTGGAACTACCTGTACGGGCCGGACGACATCTACGTGTCGCCCAGCCAGATCAAGCGCTTCGACCTGCGTACCGGCGACACGGTGCTGGGGCAGGTGCGCCCGCCCAAGGAAGGCGAGCGGTACCTGGCCCTGCTCAAGGTGGAGCGGGTGAACGGCGACGAGCCGGAAAAGGCCAAGCACCGCGTGGCCTTCGACAACCTGCGCCCCCGCTACCCGGACCAGCGCATCCACCTGGAGACGTCCAGCGCCGACCTTTCCATGCGGGTGATGGACCTGGTGGCGCCCATCGGCAAGGGGCAGCGCGGGCTGATCGTGGCGCCGCCCAAGGCCGGCAAGACCATCCTGATGCAGAAGATCGCCAACGCGATCACCGAGAACCACCCGGAGGTGCACCTGATCGTGCTGCTGATCGACGAGCGGCCCGAAGAGGTGACCGACATGCAGGAGAACGTGCGCGCCGAGGTCATCAGCAGCACGTTCGACGAGCCGGCCGACCGCCACACGCAGGTGGCGGAGATGGTGCTGGAAAAGGCCAAGCGCCTGGTGGAGCACGGCCGCGACGTGGTGATCCTGCTGGACAGCATCACCCGCCTGGCGCGCGCCTACAACGTGGTGGTGCCGCACTCGGGCAAGATCCTGTCGGGCGGCGTGGACGCCAACGCGCTGCACAAGCCCAAGCGCTTCTTTGGCGCGGCCCGCAACATCGAAGAGGGCGGCAGCCTTACCATCATCGCCACGGCGCTGGTGGAGACGGGAAGCCGCATGGACGAGGTGATCTTCGAGGAGTTCAAGGGCACCGGCAACCTGGAGCTGTCGCTTGACCGGCACATCGCCGACAAGCGCATCTTTCCGGCGATCGACATCAACCGCTCGGGCACGCGCCGCGAGGACCTGCTGCTCAGCGAGATGGAGCTCACGCGCGTCTACCTGCTGCGCAACTTCCTTTCGGACATGCCGCCGGTGGAGAGCATCGACTTCCTCCTCAGCCGCATGCGCAAGACCAAGGCGAACAAGGAGTTCCTGGACTCCATGGCCCGCGGCGGCTGATCCGCCCCGCGTCGTCTCCGAAGAACGAAAGAGCCGGCCTCGCCATGCGCGGGGCCGGCTCTGTTTCGTCCTCCGGCCGACGCCGTGCCCGCCGCGCCACGTGGACCGCCAAACGCCGTTCCGCGTGGAACCGCCCACCCCGGGATGAATCCCGCGGCTAGAAAGGCCATAAGCCCCGCCCTGGGCTCGCGGAACTCGCCCGGCGGGGCTTCACCCGCTCGGGTCGTCGGGAGGCCTGCGCGCATGGACACCCGGGCGTGGGTACGAGGTGCATCGCGGGTGCACCCCCGCACGATCGGATACGAAGAGCCCCGCGCGGTTGGCGGGGCTTTTCGCTGTTCCCGCCGCGGGTTTACCCGCCCGGGACGCGGCGGCGGCGAACGGGTTGAGTTTCCTTGCCGAACGCAGAAAGGCCCGCCTCCCAACCGGGAAGCGGGCCTCCGCTCATCCGTACTTTCGTACTTCGTACCCTCGTACCCCGTACCCTCGTACCGCCCTCAGAACACGCTGACGTTGATGTACCGCCGCGGGTTCTGGCGGATGTCCGTGGTCAGCTGGTTCAGGCCGGTGACGGCGTTGTTCAGGTTGGTGTACAGCTGGTCGTCCTGCATCAGCTTGCCCAGCGTGCCCTGTCCGCTCTCGATGCGCCCCACCAGCGAGGCGATGCTGGTGCTGGCCTGCTGCAGCGACGCCGTGGCCGCGTCAAGCCGCAGGCTCATGCTGTCGGTGCGGGCGATGGCGCGCGCCAGCTCCGGCTGCGTGGTGGCGCCCTCCAGCCCCTGAGCGGAGCGCGTAAGGCTGCTGGTGAGCGCGTTCAGCTGCTGCCGCTGCTCGGCCGCCAGGGTGGTGAGCGCCACCAGCAGCTCCTGCAGCTGCGCCGTGCTGGCCCCCACCGCGTCGATGTTCTGCCGCGAAAGCAGGTCCTGCGCGCGCAGCAGCACCGTGTCGGCGTGAACGCCCAGCTCCTGGGCCGTCTCGCCCAGCTCCGCGGCCGTCTGCGTGAGCGTGGTGGCCTCGGTGCTGGGGAGCACGGCGCCGTCCTTCACCAGCTCGCGGCTGTCGCCGGGAACCACCTCGGCGATCATGGACTGCAGGATCCCCCCGGAGACGATGGAGATGCGCGAGTCCGCCGGCACCGGGTACTCCGACTCCAGCTCCATGCTCACCCGCACCCCCGTGGGCGTGATGGTGAAGTCGCGGATGCGGCCGATGTTGACGCCCTTGAGCTGCACCGGGTCGCCCTTGCGGATGCCGCCCGCGCTCTGGACGATGGTGGACACGTGGTACCGGCCGCGGAAGGTGCCCGGGTCCGTAAGGGCGAACAGCGCCACCAGCACCGCCAGGATGCCGACGACGACGAACAGGCCC
>DASQBH010000935.1:0-2346 GCA_035635315.1 Longimicrobium sp. | reverse complement strand
CCTGAGGGAGGCGCCGCGCCGCAAGCCGCTTTGAAACAAGGCTTTGGCGCCGACCGAAGGACCTTGCCAGCAGAATCGAGGGGCAGGATCTGCGGCTTGAAGCGTGCCCCTCGCAGACCGGAAGAAGGTCCTTCGGTCGCGAGCAGGTTCTTGTGTGGCTGCTGCTTACACGAGGTGGGCTCCCTCAGGATGACATCCGCTTCTTCTCACCGCCCGAGGTTTCTCAACACCCTCTGAGGGAGGCGCGCCCCCTGTCTATCCAGACGCGCGATTGCCTGTGCGCCGACCGAAGGATCTTTACGACAGGCGCATCCTGTCGGCAACGTCGGGTTCCGCGCGAGAAGCCGCCCGTTCCCGACAAAGATTCTTCGGTCGGCGCACAGGCGTTCGTGCAAGGAAGACGGTCGCACGCGGCGCCTCCCTCAGAATGACAGCGTTCGTCCCGATCCGGTGCCTGGCTGATTTCGGTGTGAAGTCAATTCTTTTCCGGAGCGGAGGTCACGCCGGGCGGTAGAGGGTCAGATTCTGTTGTCAGCGCGGGAGGGTGCAGGTGAGGCGGGAGAGGGTGGCGGCGTCTTCCTTCTTGCCGCCTTCGCTGCTCAGGTGGACGGTGCCGTCGGGGCCCAGCTCCACCGCCTCGCCCTGCTTTTCGTTCAGCGGCTTGAGGTCGAAGGTGAGCGGCTGGCCCAGGCGGCCGGTGGCCAGGTCGCCCACGCGGTAGAAAGAGAGCGCGTCCAGCGTCCGCAGCACGATCCAGTGCCCATCCGGCGCCGCGGCCGCGCCGGTGATGCGCTCGGAGCGCGGCACCTGCCCCGGGCGCAGCTCCGCCACGCTCTCCAGCCGGGTGGGGGTGCCGGCGCGGGCCGTCCGCGGCAGGCGGTAGACGGCCACGTGCCCCGTCTCGCCCTTGGTCACCACGTGCACGCCGCCGTCGGGGAGCACGAACATGGCTTCCGCGTCGTGCGGGCCGTCGGGGTACTCGGCCATCAGCGCCTCGGCGGGGCGGGTCTGCGCGTCGCCGGCGGCGGGCTCGGGAACACGCCACAGGGTGATGCGCGGCCGCGCCGCCTGGTTGTCGCCGATGTCGGCCACGTACAGGCAGCGCCCGCCGCCGGGGCAGGGGCCGGCGGCCACGTCTTCCCAGTCCGTCACGGTGGCCCCGGCCACGCGCACCTGTCCGCGCGGCGTGCCGTCCGTACCCACCAAGTGCAGGATCGGCTCGCCGGAGTCGTTGTGCGTCCACAGCGCGTCGCCGCCGGCGCTGAGCGCCAGCCCGCTGGACTCGTGCACCGCGTCGGGAAGGGCGACGCCGGCCGTATCCACCCGGCACGCGAACGCCGCCGCGGCGGTATCCACCACGGCCGGCGCGGCGGCCGCGGCCACCGGGGCGGCCACCTGCTCGGCGTCGTCGTCGCCCCGCCGGCCGTCGCGGTCGCCATCGCGGTCGCGCGGCACGACGATCATCGTAAGCCCGCCCACCAGGGCGGTGGTGGCCATCAGCGCCAGGCCGGCGCGCATCAATGGAATCTCCTGCACCCACTCCTCCTTACGGGGTCCGCCAACCGGTTGCGCGCAGGGGGGATGCACCGCACGTGCCGCCCGTCATCCAGCCGCCACCACCTGCCCTCCCGCGACCACGTACACGCGGTCTCCCGGCACCACCGGCACGTCCGCCGTTCCCGTGAACTCGCCGAACGCGGGAAGGATCCCCACCCGCGCCCCCAGGTGAAAGCAGGGAAGCCGCTGCCGCTGCCGCCCCGCGCCGCGCAGCGTGACGGACGGGTGGACGTGCCCGGCCAGCACGTAGCACGCGGGCGCCGGCTGCGGATGGTGCGCGTACGCGAACGGCTGCGACTCCAGCGGCCCGTCCACGCAGGTGATCTCCATCTCGTCGGGCGGGTCGCCCGCGTGCGCGTCGTGGTTGCCGCGCACCAGCGTGAGCTGCAGATGCGGATGCGCGCGCCGCCACGCCACCAGCGCATCCAGCGTCCTGGGCGCCCGCCCCGCCTTTGCGTGGAGGAAGTCGCCCAGAAAGACGATGGACTCCGCGCCCGTCCGCTCGGTGATGCGCGCCAGGCGCGTGAGCGTCTCCGTCGTCGTCCCTCCCGGCACGGGAAAGCCGTGCGCCCGGAAGGCCGCCGCCTTGCCGAAGTGTGGATCCGCCACCAGCAGCGACCGGTCCGACGGGCGATACGCCGCGTGCTCCGGCAGCAGCACCAGCCGCTCCCCGCACAGCTCGATCTCCAGGTCTCCTTCTGAACTCACGTCCCGCTCGTCTCGCATCCACAGAAAAGAGGTACTCCGCGGCAGAGAGTACCCCCATGTCCGATTCCGTGCCATACAGGT
>DASQBH010000934.1:0-5968 GCA_035635315.1 Longimicrobium sp. | reverse complement strand
CCCGTAGCGCACCGCCTCGGCCGAGCCGCCGTCCCCGTCCCCCGGCGTGGTGACCAGCGCGTGCGCCTGGCTCACGTAGCCGCGCGCGCCCTGCGCCGTCAGCGGCTCTTCGCCGAACATGGCCTCGTCCATGGCGGCGATGAGCTGCGAGAACGGGCGCATCCACTGAAAGAACGGCTCCTGCAGCAGCGCGCCCAGGAACTCGGAGTTGTTCATGGCCCCGTTGCGTGCCTCGTACACGGCGCGCTCGGAGTCGATGAGCGCCTTGTGCAGGCGCAGCAGCGCGCGGCGCACTTCGGCGAGGTGTTCGCGCGCGGGGTTCGGGGGACCGGCGCGGCGGGCCTGGAACGATGACATGCGGATCTGCGGGTGTGGCGCGGGATGGAATCGAACGGTCTGCGTGATATTCCGAAAGATCCGCGCCGTTCCCATCTACCGGGCAGATCGGCCGTTGACGCGGAAGGGGCGGACGGACAAAACTCCGCCCGGACTCGGTATCGAGCCCGGGCGTTCCCATCATGCCGCATCATCCATGAGGGATAGTGCCCGCGCCTACGGGACGTACGGCAGCACGTACGGGGTGGTGCGCCAGGGGGTGTAATCCACCGGTCCGGAGACGCCGTCGCCGTTCGGCCCCGCTGGCCCGGCCGCGTCGCCCCACCAGTTGTCCTCCACGTTGGCGGTGGAGGAAGCAGAGTTCAGGATCCCCGGGCCGCCGTTGTTCTCCAGGTTGCAGTTGTGCACCTCGGACGCAGTCGCCAGCTCGATCCCCCACCCCCCGCTTTCGCGGATCTCGCAGGAAAGGACCTGGGCGCTGTGGATGGCAAGCGCATTCCACTCCGAGCCACGGATGAGGACGCTCTCCATGATGCTCCTGGACCCCCACAGCAGCACGGCGGGGCTGGAGGAGGTGCTGTCGATCCGCGAGCGGCTGATGCGTGAGTCGTTCCCCATCAGCGAGATCGCGATCCAGTTCCTGCGAAAGACCGCGCTGTCAACCACCACGGGGTGGGCACCCCCTCCGAAGACGCCGTACATCGCGTGTTCGATGCGCACGTTGGTCAGGGCGCTGCCGAGTGCCGGCTGCCCTTGCAGATTGATCCCGCCCCACACCGCGCCCGTGGCACGGGTAAAGCGCACGGGGGCCGCCGCCGTTCCGCGCGCCACCACGCGCCCCCCGTTCGTCGCCGTGATCCAGACCGCCGAGTCGAAGGCGAGCACGGCACCGGGCAGCGCGTTGAGGCCGCCCCATCCGTCCACGTCGATGTTTCCCGTGACGTGCCACGGGATCTTCGAGCTGGCGATCCCCAGCCAGGTCAGGGCACCGCCGGTCACCACCAGGGTGTCGCGCGCGTTGCCCAGCAGGCTGTCCTGGTGAGAGGTCTGCGTGTAGATCTTGGAGAAAGCGCCCACCGACAGCTCGGCCGGATAGCCTGCGCCGCCCACCACGCGCACCGGCTGCGTGGCCGTGAACCCGGGCCCGGCGATGGTGGTCGCCTGCAGTCCCACGCCCCCGCTCCCCTCGATGCGCCCGCCCAGCAGCGAGACGCCGCTGGTGCCCAGCACGGCCAGCCCCACCCCCGCCGCGCCGCGGATGGTGTTCTTCTCGAAGGTGATCAGGTTCCCCAGCGCCACCGCCGGGACTGCCGCGCTGGTCACGGTATCCACACGCGAGCGGCGAAAGCTGGTTCCGCGGCCCCACAGGTGCAGCCCGTGCTCGATCTGCCGGAACACGACGCTGTCGATGGACGCGGCGTGGTAATCGTTGGTGGATAGTGCGTACACCTCGCGCGTGTGCTCCAGGCGCACGTTCCGCAGCGAGCTGCCCGTGGCTGGATTGCCCGCCATGTGCACGCCCCACCACCCGCTGTCCGCGTCCGCGGCGGTCAGCACGATCCGCGCGGTATCCAGCCCGTCCGCCACCAGGCGTCCCCCGCCCAGGGCGGCCAGTGCCGCGCCCTTCCCAAAGCAGACCAGCACCCCCGGCTGCAGCGTAAGCACGCCCGCGCCGTGAACGTAGATGAGCTGATTCACCCGGTGCGGGTTGTCGGCCCGGTTCCACGTCTCCGCCGCCAGGACCGAATCGGTGTGCGTCTGCCCGCCCAGCCCGGGGTCGCACACGGGGTTCAGCGCCAGCGACGGCCCGCCCGGCACCGCGAGTGCGCCCGCAGGCCCGGCGGGCTGGTCATCGCTGCACGCGCCCAGGGCGGCGGCAGCCGCCAGCAGTGCCACGGCCAGCGCCCGGATAGTGAGCCGGGTGCGCGGGGCGCCACGTGGGGCAGGTTCGTTGGAAATGGTCATGTGGGGCACTCCTTTCGGGGGGAGATCGGGACCGCGCCCTGCCTCACATGAGGATGCTGATCGGAGGACCGCGGGGAGCCGGAACGGCAGGGAGGGGAGAGTCCGTGAGCCCGGCACGGTCACATTCGCCGTAACCGCGCCGCAAAGTCAATCTTATCGTCCGGAACCGGAATGCGCCGGGCAACGCCCTGGAACCGCTTGCGAGGGAGAGATTCTGCCGCCCAGCGTAAAGATTCTTCGGTCGGCGCCAGGCTTTTCAGCGGGACCGAGAGCGTCGCGCGGCGCCTCCCTCAGAATGACAGTTTGGCCGTATCAGGTGTCCTCGAAGAACTCCGCGATGCGCTCGATCCCCTGCCGCAGCGCGTCTTCCTCCGCCACCCACGACAGCCGCATCCACCCCTCGCCGCTGGCGCCGAAGGCGATGCCGGGCGTGGCCAGCACGCGGTGGCGCTCCAGCAGCGCCTCCGCCGCGCCCAGGGAATCCGCGGCCCACCGCTCCGGCAGGCGCACCATACAGTAGAAGGCGCCCTCGATCGGCGCGAAGTCCAGCCCGTGCTCGTGCATCCACCCCTCCAGCATGGCCTGCCGCTCCGCGTAGTGCGGGCGATGCGCGGCCAGGGTGGCGGGATCGGAAAAGACCTCCATCGCCACCACCTGGCTGAAGGTGCTGGCGGCGGTGTTCACCAGCTGGTGCACCTTGGTGGCGGCGGCGATCGTCTTCGTATCGCCGATCAGCCAGCCCAGGCGCAGGCCGGTGAGGGCGTTGCTCTTGGAGAGCGAGCCGGCCACCAGCGCGTGCGGCCACAGCGCGCCGATGGACACCGGTGCCCGCGCGCCGAAGTACAGCTCACGGTACACCTCGTCCGACAGCACCCACACGGGCTCGCCCGGGCGCGCGGCCAGGCCGTCCGCCAGCGCGCGCAGCTCCGCCTCCGGCCAGACGCGGCCGGTGGGGTTGTTGGGCGAGTTGAGGACGATCATCCGCGTGTCCGGCCCCAGCGCGTCCAGCACCCGCGCGGCCGACGGACGAAATCCATCCGCCGGATCCAGTGCCACCATCCGGTGCCGGATCCCTTCCAGCGCGCAGAGCTTGGGATACGCCAGGTAGCAGGGCTCCACGATCAGCACCTCGTCGCGCGCGGGGTCGAGCGCCGCCTTGAGGGCCAGGTACAGCGCCTCCTCCGAGCCGATGGTGACGCAGACGTTCTCCGCCGCGCCGCGGTCGGGAAAGGCGTGGTAGGCGGCGATGCGCGCGCGCAGCTCCGCGAAGCCGGCGTTGGCCGTGTAGGGAAGGCCGTTCTCCCGCACCCACGCCGTGGCGGCATCGAACGGGCGCGGGTCCGGGCGCAGCGTGGGCTCGCCCAGCCCCAGGTCGATGTCGCCGGGGCGCTTGCGGGCGTTGATGGCGCGGATGATCGACGGCGCGATGCCGTCCAGCACGGGGTTCATTGGCGCGCGAACCAGCGGCGGAGGGCGCCGTAGCAGTGCTCCAGCGAGTCGATGGACGCCCACTCGTTGGCCTGGTGCGCCTGCCCCGTCTCGCCCGGGCCAAAGTTGACGGCGGGGATGCCGCTGGTGGTAAAGCGCGCCACGTCGGTCCACGCCTGCTTGGGAAGCACCTGCAGCCCCTCGGCGCGGCACCAGTCCACCAGGAGCGGGTGATCCGCGTGCACGTCGCCGGCGGGGGCGGTGTCGACGATGCGCACCTCGCCGTCCGCGCCCACCATCTCCCGCAGCTCGGCCTCCGCGCGCTCCGCCGTGTTGCCGGGGGCAAAGCGGAAGTTGACGTTCAGGTCAAAGACGTCGGGCACCACGTTGCGCGAGTTGTACGTCCCCGCCGTGGTCGCCACGATCACCTCGTAGAAGACCAGGTCGCCGAAGCGCACCTCGCGCCGCCCGAAGTCGCGCAGCCGCTGGAGAAGGGGAATGGCCTTGTAGAGCGCGTTCTCGCCCTGCCAGGGGCGGGCGCTGTGGGCGCGGGTGCCGGCGATGGTGACGGTGGCGTGCAGCAGCCCCATGCACCCCGGCTGCACCCCGCGGTCGGTGGGCTCCAGGATGAACGCGAAGTCGAGCGGGGGAAGGATGCCGCTCTCCAGCACGGGACCCAGCCCGTTCCCCTCCGCCGGCCCCTCCTCGCCGTCGTAGAAGATCCAGACGGGGCGGCCGCGCTCCAGCGTGCGCCAGCGGTCCAGCAGCGACAGCATCACCGCCAGCCCCGCCTTCATGTCGCTGGCGCCGCAGCCGTAGACGCGCCCGTCGCGGATCTCGTACGCCTGGTTGTCGGCGCACTTTACGGTGTCGCTGTGCCCCACCAGCGCGATGGTGGGCTCGCCCGGCCGCGCGTCGCGGGCAAAGGGCTCGCAGATGATGGAGTGGCCGATGCGCTTTACGGCCTGCGCCCCGGCGGCCTGCACGCAGCGGTGCTGGATCCAGGTGGCGATCTCGGCCTCGTTGCACGTCTCGCTGGGGATGCTGCACAGCGCCAGCGTCAGCTGCGCCAGCTCGTCGCGGATGTTATCGGTCACGTCGTTGGAATCAGTCGGGGTCTTGAAATGCCGGGTCCTCTACTCCACGACTCGGGCCTGGCTCTTCGAAGAACATCGCACTGCGCCCGCGGGGGCCCTCACCCCCCGGCCCCCTCTCCCGCAAGCGGGAGAGGGGGAGAATTCGATCCCGTCGCCGGAAGGATCCTGCCGGGTAAAAGCGAGGGGCCGGCTCCTTTCCGCAAGAGCCAGCCCACATTAGTGCCCACGCAGTCCTTCGGTCGCGCGTCAGCGGGTGTGATACGGAAGGCTACGCGCGCTCCCGGAATCCGCAGGTCGAGGCGCTCAACGACCGGTCACGAGCGGCCCGAGAGCAGATTCCTCGGAATGACAGACCACGGTGAGTGGTTACACAGCCCCGCGCAATTTGCGGGGGGGCTGTCCCCCCGAACCCCGCCACTCCGCGTGCCGCGAAGTGGGGGGGTTCCGCCGCGGACGCGCCCGTCTACTCCCGGGTAAGCGTTACCGACACGTCGCGGTACCCCGATCCGTTCACCTTGCCCGTGATCGCGTTGTCGCTCTCGCGCTGGCCCTTGAAGTTCAGGGGCTCGTACCCCGGCGAAGAGAGCACCATGGACAGGTCCGGATGCGTGTAGCTGCTGGACGTTATCCTCAGCTCCAGGAAGGTGGGCACCGCGGAGATGTTGCCGAAGCCGCCCACCACGGTTCCGTTTGGGCTCTCCGCCAGAATCAGGTACAGATTCGCCCCGTCGACCTTTCCCCGCCACGTGCCGTCCAGCGTGGAGGTCTTCGCCGCGGGGGTCGGCTCGGTAGGCCCATCCCCGCCTCCGCAGCCGGCGAGTACGAGACAGATCGCGAACGACAGGAATGCGCGGCGGCTAAATGCGCGGGCCATGCTCGATTCTCCTGCTGGGGGATGATGGACGGGCTGGATGAACGACCACCTGGATGCGGAGCCGCGCGTGAGCCGGGTCGGGTACCCGCGGGCCGCGTGGCGGCGAAATGAAGGTACCCGCGTGGATCATCCCGCGCCAGACACATACGTTTACGCCCGCCCGCCCGCTCCCCTCGTAGCGCGGACTGGCAGATGCTTCTGGATGCGCCGTGGTGCCTGGCACGTGGACGGCCCTTCAACCCCTCGGGCCCTGATGGGCACCCCGGAC
>DASQBH010000933.1:0-2163 GCA_035635315.1 Longimicrobium sp. | reverse complement strand
ATTCAGTGGCGGACGGCGAGCGCGACGTGTGGCGCGCGACGGAGAGCGTGGTGCGCGGCTGCCGTGCGTCCGGCGCCGCGCTGGTGTACATGAGCACCGATGCGCTGCTGGACGGCGAGTCGTCGCCGTACGCCGAATCGGCCGAGCCCGCGCCGGTGCACGAGTACGGGCGCTGGAAGGCGCGCGCGGAGCTGCACGTCCGGGCGGAGATGCCGGGGGCGGCCGTCATCCGCACGTCGCTGATCGTCCGCGCGGAGCCGCCGGACCGCAACAGCGCCTGGGTGGTGAATTCGCTGCGCCGCGGCGAGCCCGTGCGCCTGTTCACCGACGAGCTGCGCTGCCCGATCGCGGTGGAGGACCTTGCCGCGCAGCTGTGGGAGGTGGCGCTGCTGCCGCCGGAGCGGCGCGGGGGCGTCTGGCACCTGGCCGGCCCCGAGTCGGTGAGCCGCTACGCGCTGGGCGTTCTCCTCGCGCTGCGGCACGGGGTGGATCCCTCCGCCATCACCCCCATCCCCAGCGCCTCCGCCCCCGCGCCCCGCCCGCGCGACCTGCGCCTGCTCACCCCCCGCGCCGACCGCGAGCTGCATACGCGCGCGCGTCCCGTCAGCGCCGTGCTCTTCCCGCCGGGCTGACGCCGGTGTTGGATGGCGCATGAACGGGGCTTATACTGCAGCCTCGCCGTCCATCCTTCTCATGTCCAATCCCCGGACGGCACCGTTGCGGTGCCATTCCCGCGCCGCGTTCCCCTCAAGAAAGCATCTCTCCCGGAGGTGAGAGCGCGCTCCACCGTGCCCGATCCATTTCTCGATCATCCGTCCGGTTGATGGACCACCTTTGATGGGAGAGCTCACATGACCCTCGTAGACCAGCCCACCGCCACCACTGCGGCCTCGTCCCCAGGCGCCCTGATCGAGCAGCAGATCGAGAAGTTCTTCCATGACCTGCCCGGTGGAACCGTGGCCCACGGCCTGTCGGTGGGCGTGCTGCAGTGGCCCCAGGGCGCCGCGCCGCAGGAGTACCGGTACTTCGTGGGAAAGGCGGACGTGGCGCAGGGCACGCCCGTGGATGCCGATACGGTGTTCGAGATCGGCTCCATGTCCAAGTCCTTTACCACGACCATGCTGGCCGCGCGGGTGCTCAAGGGGGAGATGAGCCTGGATGACACCGCGCAGTCCTACTACGACCGCTCCGGCACCCCCGTCACGCTGCCCGTGTACACCGATCCATCCACCGGCGACGTGTACCAGATGACGATGCTGGACCTGGCCGACTTTACCAGCGGCATGACAGAGAAGTCGCCCAGCAACGTGGGACGGCCCAACGAGTACACGTTCGACCGGATGCACAATTACCTGGAGAACGACTTTCCCTGCGGGCTCCCCAACCAGCCGGGGACGGCGTTCGTATACGTGAACACCAACTTCGGCATCATCGCCGAGCTGCTGATGCGGGCCGGCGGGTACTCAGAGTACGGCGACATGCTGCAGGCGGAGCTCATCACCGCCGGCGGTCTGGCGATGCCCTCTACGGGCGTCATTACCTCGAACATGCCGTCCATCCCCAACCTGGCCCAGGGGTACAACCCCGACGGCACGGTGCAGCCCAACTACGCGCTCAACACGTGGCCCGCGTTGCAGGGCGCCGGCGGCATCTACTCCTCGCTGCCCGACATGCTGGAGTGGCTGCGCTTCAACATGCACCGCATCGACAGCCCGCTGAACGGCGCGCTGGCCCTCACGCACAAGCAGTGGTTCCCCTCGTCAGGGTTGGGCGGCGAAGGGCTGGGGTGGTTCATCACCCCGCTGAGCGGAACCACGGTAATCAGCAAGGACGGGGGCACCAGCGGCTTCCACTCGTGGACCGGGTTTACCCGCGACGGGACCGTGGGAGTGGTGGTGCTGTGCAACGGCTCGCTCTCGTCCGGCGGGCCGGGGGGCGGATCGCCCGTGGATGCGCTGGGCTTCGCGATCATGCGCGCGCTCATCCAGAGCTGAAGGCTCCCGGCGCGGCATTCTCCGGCCGGCGGCTCCTCGGTGGGCCGCCGGCCGTTTTCGCGCTCGAGAGGAACGGACGGCGTGCTTTCCCGTGCCGTCCGGGGGCGCTATTGTGTCAGATTGCATTTCCCCCGTCAGTCTGCCACCGGAGGAAGCCTCGATGGACCGC
>DASQBH010000932.1:0-7769 GCA_035635315.1 Longimicrobium sp. | reverse complement strand
AGGGTGCGGATGACCTCGCGCTTGGAGGCGCCGCGGACGCCGGCCAGCTCGTCGTCCGTAACCGCGACGCCGTGGGCGGCCAGGGCGGACCGGAACGCCGCCGGCACCTCGCCGCCGTCGTGCACCGTGGTGCCGGCCATGTCCATCACCACCAGCTCCACGTCGCGGATCGACGCGATGGAGGGCTCCGGCATGCGCGTCAGATGCTGCGGACGGGGAGGGCGACCACGTCGTCCACCTGCATGGTCTCGGTGACGTAGAACGGCTCGCCGTACTCGGTGCGGATGAGCGAGCCGTAGCGGGCGGCGTGCATGCGCACCTGGTCGTACAGCGGACGGTCGCCGCCAGGATAGACCTCGCCACCCCACGTCTTGCCGTCGAACTGCGAGCTGTAGCACCTCACCGCCTCCATCTTGGTCTCCATGAAGCCGGTGATGTCGACCACGAAGCTGGGCTTGACCGGGTCTTCGCGGTAGGTAAGGGCGTAGAGCAGCTTGTGCGGGCGGTGCGGCGCCCCGGGCGCGTCCAGCTTCGACAGACCGGCAAGGAAGCTGGCATCGTACGCCAGCTGGCTGGCGATGCGGTGGTCCGGGTGGCGGCCCGTCATGTACGGCAGGATGACGACGCGGGGCCGGAAGGCGCGGATGAACGCCGCCACGATGCGCCGCGTCTCGGGCGTGTTCTCCAGCCCCGCGTCGGGCAGCCCCGCGTTGCGCCGCGCCGTGACCCCCAGGATCTTCGCCGCCGCGTCCGCCTCTTCGCCGCGGAGCTGGGCGCTGCCGTCGGTGCCGCGCTCGCCGGCGGTCAGGTCCAGGATGCCGGTGCGGTACCCCTGCGCCGCCGTCTTTGCCATCGTCCCGCCGACGAGCAGCTCCACGTCGTCGCGGTGCGCGGCGATCGCCAGCAGGTCCACGGGCGGGGCGAGGGGCTCGGAGGTGGAGATATCGGTCATGGGATCATTCTGTGACTCTGTGACAATAACGGGCATCGAACTGCGTCCGCGGGGTGCCCCTCCCCCGGCCCCTCCCCGTTCGTTCCTCACGGAGAGGGGAGAACCTCGTTGCGCTACGGCGAGATTTCTGCCGTTCTCCCTCCCCCACGCAGTTTGTGGGGGAGGGCCGGGGAGGGGGGCGACAGCCGCTCGCGCCACACCATCCGGAACACGCCAGGTCCCTGCCCCACCCCAACCTCCCCCAGCAGTTTTGGGGGAGGTGGGCCGGTGGTGCCGGCCCGGAGGGGGCGGACCCGGAGCCCCCCCAAGCACCGCGAGCCCCCCAAAATGCCGAACCCCCGGCCTCCCGCGCAAACGCGAGACACCGGGGGCATCGATCAGGAGCCGTTGCAGGCTATTCCCTATTCCCTATTCCCTATTCCCTGCAGTTCCCCCTCTACTCGTACCGCAGCGCCTCCACGGGATCCAGCCGCGCCGCCTTGAACGCGGGGTACAGCCCGAAGCCCATCCCCGAGACCGCCGCCGCCAGCAGCGACGCCGCGATGGCCCACAGCGGGATCGCCGCGGGGATCGGGGTGATGGCCGCGATCAGCGCGGCAAAGGCCATGGCGATCGCCAGCCCGATGATGCCGCCGATGAGCGTGACCGTCATCGACTCCACCAGGAACTGCCACAGGATCTCGCGCGGGGTGGCCCCCAGCGCCTTGCGCACGCCGATCTCGCGCGTCCGTTCGGTCACGGAGATCATCATGATCCCCACCACCCCCACCCCGCCCACGATCAGCCCGATCCCCGCCCGCACCAGCATCACGATGGCGAACACCTGGATGATGCCGTTCACCATGTCGGCCAGCGCTTCCTGCCGCACCACGGCAAAGTTGTTCTCCTCACCGGGGCGCAGGCTGCGCGCCTGGCGCAGGCGCGCCGTCACGTCATCCATCGCCTGCTCCTGGGTGTAGCCGCTGGCCGGCACCACCAGCAGGTTCATCCACTCGGGATCGGCGCCCAGCCGCTTGATGGCGGTGGTGGTGGGGATGATGGCCCAGTTGGCGTTTGCCCCGGCAAAGATGTTCTCCTTTTGCCGGTACACGCCCACCACGCGGAACGGCTGGCCCCGCAGCCGCACCTCCTTGCCCACGGCGCTGCCGCTGGGGAACAGGGCTTCGGCCAGCTTGTCGCTCAGCACCGCCACGCTGCTGCTGCGCGTCTCGTCCACGGGCAGAAAGTTGCGCCCTTCCACAAAGTCGCCCGGCGAGTAGTCCACCCACTGCGCGCTGTACCCCTGCAGCTGCACCGAGGGCACCGAGCGCGAGCGGTACTTCACCGTGCCGCCCGTTCCCGCGCTGGTCGCCACGCTGCGGATGGAGGGCAGGTCGCGCAGCATCTGCGCCTCGGCAAAGGTGAGCGACGGCTTGCCCTCCCAGGGCGGCGGCCCGTCGTCCACCATGCGGATCTGCGTCTGGTCGAAGCGCTCCACGAAAAAGTTCTTGGGGCCGATGGCGTTCAGGCTGTCCATGATGGAGCCCTGAAAGCCCGAGATGGCGGCGGCCATGGTCATCACCGTGGCCACGCCGATCACGATCCCCAGGATGGTGAGCGAGGCGCGCACCTTGTTGCTGCGCAGCTGCTCCAGGGCGATCAGCACGCCGCCCCTGGCGCTTGTGAGGTTCATGGCGCGCCTCCTATTCCGACCGCAGGGCCACGATGGGATCCAGCCGCGAGGCCCGCCACGCCGGGTACACCCCCGCCGCCAGCCCCACGCCGATCCCCAGCCCCAGCGCCAGCCCGATGGACCCGCCCGACACCCGCGCCGGCAGCGGCGACAGGGCCGAGACCAGCGACGCCAGCCCGATCCCCAGCCCGATCCCCAGCACCGCGCCCACCCCGCTCAACGTGCTGCTCTCGATCAGGAACTGCATCAGGATGTCGCCGCGGCGCGCCCCCAGGCTCTTGCGGATGCCGATCTCCCGCGTGCGCTCCGTCACCGACACCAGCATGATGTTCATGATCACCACCGCGCCCACCAGCAGCGAGACGGAGACCAGCATCGGCAGCACGGTGAGCATGAACCCCGAGATGGTGTCCCAGAAGCCCATGGACCCCTTGGCCGTCTCGACCGAGAAGTTGTTGTCCTCGCTGGGGCGCAGCCGGCGCAGGGTGCGCAGCAGTCCGATCATCTCCGACTCGGCCTGCGGCATGAGCTCCGCGCGGTCCACCTTGAACGAGATGTCCTCCACCGTCCCCGCCCGGGGAAAGATGCCGCCGTTCACGGGCGACCGGACCGGGGCGATGGCCATGCGGTCCATCGACATCCCGAACAGCGACCCCTGCTTTTCCAGCAGCCCGATCACGCGGTAGGGAAAGCCGCCCACGCGCACCGTCTGCCCCAGCACCGGGCGCCCCTCGAACAATCCATCGGCCACGTCCTGCCCCAGCACGATGACGGGAACGCCGCGCTGCGCCTCGTTGCGGCTGAACGGCCGCCCCGCCGCGAAGTCCAGCTCGCGGATGGCGAAGAAGTTCTCCGACGCGCCGATGATGTTGACCCCCTGCACCTCGCGGCCCCTGCCGTCGCCCACGCGCGCCTGCTGGTCGAAGCTGTAGCTGAGCCGGCCCGGGGTACGCATGTTGGCCGCCAGCCACTCGGCGTCCTGCTGGCGAAAGAGCGGGCGCCGCTGCCACTCGCGCCAGTCCTCCTCCGTGGACGGCCCCTGCAGCTCCGGCACGCGCCGCACCAGCACCGTGTTCTGCCCGAACAGGCGGCCGGCGAACTCCTCCTTCATGTACGCGTCCATCCCCTTGAGCAGGGTGATGACGGCGATCAGAAAGGTGACGCCCACCACCGTCCCCAGCACGGTGAAAAAGGCGCGCAGCTTGTTGGCGCGGATGTTGGCCAGCGCGATGCGCAGCGCTTCGCGGATGCCCATGGCTCAGGCCTCCGCGGCCACGGGGTGCGTGCCCCACGCCGTCCCCGCCGCCGTCGGCTGCTGCCGGCGGTCGCTGGCGATCTTTCCGTCCCGCAGCGTCACCACCCGCTCCGCGTGGGCGGCGATGTCGGGCTCGTGGGTCACCATGATGATGGTCTGCCCCTCCTCGTGCAGCCGCGCGAAGAGGCCCATGATCTCCTCGCTGGTCTGCGAGTCCAGGTTGCCCGTGGGCTCGTCGGCCAGGATGATGCTGGGGCGCGTCACCAGCGCGCGGGCAATGGCCACGCGCTGCCGCTGCCCGCCGGAGAGCTGGTTGGGGCGGTGGTCCATGCGGTCGCCCAGCCCCACGTGCCGAAGGGCTTCCGTCGCCCGCTCGCGCCGCTCCTTCTTTCCCGCGCCGCCGTAGACCAGCGGCAGCTCCACGTTCTCCAGCGCCGTGGACCGCGGCAGCAGGTTGAAGGTCTGAAAGACGAAGCCGATCTCCTTGTTGCGCACCCGGGCCAGCTCGTCCTCGTCCATCCCCGCCACGGGGTGGCCGTTCAGCACGTACTCGCCCGCCGTGGGCGTGTCCAGGCAGCCGATCAGGTTCATGAACGTGCTCTTGCCGCTGCCGGACGGGCCCATGATGGCCACGTACTCGTTGCGGTGGATCTCCAGGTCCACCCCGCGCAGGGCGCGCACCGTCTCCGCGCCCAGGTCGTAGTGCTTCTCCAGCCCGCGGGTGTGGATCAGCGGCGCGGCGCTCATCCCTTCCTCCGTTCCGCGCCCTTCGCCTTGCCCTTCTCGCCGTCCTTGCCCTTCTCCGCCACCGCCGGCACCTGCACGGCGTCCTCGTCCTCCAGCTCGCGCACCACCGCGTAGCTGCCGGAGACCACCGTCTCGCCGCCGCGCAGCCCGCGCACCACCTCGAAGTAGCGGTCGCCCGCGATGCCGATGGTCACCGGCACCCACTCGGCCTTGCCCTCGCGCACCACGAACACGCCCTCGATCTCCTCCTCGTCGCCGCGCGCGCGGACCGCCGCCTGGTCGGGGTTGTCCTTCTCGTCGTCGGAGACGCGGAACTTCTTTCCCTCCGCGTCGCGGACGGTCAGGGCCAGGATGGGGACGCTGAGCGCGTTCGCGCGGGTCTCCGTGACGATCTCGGCCGTGGCGCTCAGGTCCGGGCGCAGCTCGGCGGGGGGGTTGTCGAGGGTGATGATGACCTCGTAGTCCACCGACTGCTGGTCCGACGACTGGCCGCCCGCCGCCGCCAGCTGGATGGAGCTGTTGCCGATGCGCGTTACCCGGCCGGGAAAGATCTGGTTGGGAAAGGCGTCCACCTTGACCGCCGCGCTGTCGCCCACGGTCAGGTTGGGAACGTCGGTCTCGTCGACCTCCACCTTGGCCTCCATCACCGACAGGTCGGCGATGGTGAGCAGGAGGGACCCCGGGTTGTTCATCGTCCCCACCACCGCCGTCTCGCCCTGCTCGATGTTCAGCCGCGTCACCCGCCCGCTCATCGGCGCCACGATCGTCGTCTTGCTCAGCTGGTCGCGGGACTCGCTGAGCGCCGCCTGCGCCTGGGTGACGGCGAAGCGGGCGGCCTGCAGCTCCTGCTCGGCCACCTGGGCGGTGGTGCGGGCGTTCTCCACGTCGGCGGCGCTGACCAGCTCGTTGGTCTGCATCAGCTGCTCGGCGCGGCGCGCGTCGGCCTGCGCCTTGGTGAGCTGCGCGCGGCTCTGCGCCTCGCGGGCGCGGGCCTGCGACACGCTGGCCTCGGCGCGGCGCACGGCGGCCACGAACTGGGTGGGGTCGATGCGCAGCAGCAGCGCGCCGGCGTTCACCCACTGCCCCTCTTCCACCGCCACCTGCACCACCCGGCCGCTGATGTCGGCGCTGATGTCCACCTTGCGCTTGGGCTCGATCTTTCCGCTGGCCGTCACCACCTCCACCAGGGTGCGGCGGGCCACGGCCTCGGTGCTCACCTCCACGCCGCGGTCGCCGCCGCCGCGCAGCGACAGCGCGCCCAGCACGCTGACGGCGAGCACCACGCCCGCGATGATCAGCACCTTCTTTTTCGTCGACATCGTTCTATCGTCCTGTTTCTCGGGTGGGGGCCCGCACGGAATCAGCGAAGGGAGCGGCCGACCAGCGCCTCGAGCGCGGCCAGCGACTTGTGGTACATGTACACGGCGTCGATCACGGCGCGCTCGGCCTCGGCCAAGCGGGTCTGCGCGTCGGTGACCTCGATGCTGTTGGCCGCGCCCAGGCGAAAGCGCTCGCGCGCCATCCGCAGCTCCTCGGCGGCGTTCTCGGCCACCTGGCGCTGCAGCTGGGCGGTGCGAAAGGCGGTCTGCGCGTTCAGCAGCCCGGTGCGCACGTCGCGGCTCAGCCGCTGCTCCTGCGCGCGGACGGCGAGCTGGGCGTCGGCCTCCTGCACGCGCGCCTCCTCGATGCGGCGCTCGCGGTTCAGCCCGTCGAACAGGGGGAGCGAGATGCTCATGGACGCCCGCAGCGGCTGCTGCTCGAAGCCGAAGGGAAAGTTGGGGTTCCCCGCCTCCACCTGCCGGCGCACGGCGGACTGCACCGCCGGGTCCGTCACGTCGAACGGGGCGCAGTTGTCGGGGGTGAGCCCCACGGCGGTGCGGATGGCGTTCCCCTCGTTGCAGCTGGTGAAGGCGTTCTGCATCCCCCCCAGCTGCTGCTCCACCAGCGGGTCGATGTTGCCGGCGCTGTACACGGAGCCGCCGAGCCCCACCTGGAAGTTCAGCGTGGGAAGGTAGGCGGAGCGGGCGGCCCGCACCTGCGTGCGCGCGGCGCCGGTGTTGGCGCGGGCGGCGTGCAGGGTGGGGTTGTTCTCCAGCGCCATGGCCAGCAGCTCGTCGCCGCTCCACCGCGGCTCGAAGAGCTCGAACGCGCTCTCCAGCCGCGTGCCGGCGGGAAGCTCCACCCCCATCAGCAGCCCCAGCCGCAGCAGCTCCGTCTCGTAGGTGTTCTGCTGCTGCACCACGCTCACCTCGGCGCGGCCGCGCTCCACCTGGGCGCGGCGCACGTCCAGCGGCGTGCCGGAGCCCACTTCGAGCTTGGCGTTGGCCAGCCGCTCGTGCTCGCGGGTGCGGTCCACCTCGCGCTGCGCCTGCGCGGCCAGCTCGCCGGCCTGCAGCACGGTGAGGTACTGCTGCTCCACCTGCATCACCAGGTCGGCCTCGTACCCCGCGATGCGGCTCTCGGCGGCCTGGTGCTGCGACCGGGCCAGCCGGGGCTGCAGGAGCTTGGTGCCGCTCAGGTCGTAGCTGAGCCCCAGGCGCCAGTCGCTGTCGTAGTACTCCGGCCGCTCGCCGAACACCTCGGCGCCAAAGCGCTGCACGCCCGGCGCGGTGTAGCCAAAGCCGGCGCTGGCGCTGGCGGAGGGGAGGAAGTCTGCCCGGGCGTTGCGGATGGCGGCCTGGGTGGCGCGCGTGTCGTTGCGCTGGGCCTGCATGTCGGGGTTGTTCTCGCGCGCGGCGGCGACCGCCTGCTCCAGCGTGAGCACGGGCCCCGGCGGCGGTGGCGGCGTCTGCTGCGCGCAAAGGGGCGCGGCGGCCAGTACGGCCAGCAGCGAAAGGCCCGCGGCGCGGGCAAGGTGTTGGGTCGACATCGGTCGAGATCCGTCCGTGATTGGGTCCTGCAAGATGGGGCGGCCCCGTGGGGCCGCGGGCCGCACTACGAGCCGCCCCGGGATTGGTTTCAGAAGACGACGGCGATGATGGCCGCGATCACCGCGTACAGCCCCAGCAGCACGCCCACGGCCGTTCCCGCGCCGATCCTGCGGTTGAGCGCATGGGCACCCAGCCCCATCACCACCAGCTGCCAGATCAGAAAGACGTTCCAGGCGTTCAGGAACTTGTAGACGAACCCGTCGGGGTCCATCC
>DASQBH010000931.1:0-3115 GCA_035635315.1 Longimicrobium sp. | reverse complement strand
GAGAACGAGGGCTCTCCGCGTCCTCCGCCCCTCCGCGCTCTCCGCGTGAGGCCCTGTTTCAGGCTCTGGATGCAGATGGAATCAGCATAAACGGTATCAGCCCAGCGACAGGCCTTCGGCCTCGAGGGCCTCCTGCAGCCGCGACAGCGCCCTGGGGCCCATGCCGTGGAGGCGCTTGAGTTCGGCGGCGGGGACGCCGGCCAGCTGGCGGAACCCGGTGTAGCCGGCGGCGATCAGGGCGTGGGTGGCGGGGGCGCCGATGCCCCTGGGCCAGGCGGCATCGGGTTGCGGCGTCGGAGAGGGCATCGCGTGGGGAGAGCGGATGGATTCGGGCTCAGCAGGCGTTGCAGCGCCAGTCGGCGAAGGAGCGCAGCGGGCGGCGGCCGGTGGCGACGGATTCCACGTAGTCCATGGTGTAGACGCGAATCATCCGTCCCATCCCGTACACCTCCACGTGGTGCGCCTCGGAGGGCGAGTACAGCCCCAGCTCGTCCATCCCGCCGAACGCGCGCATGTCGTCGATGTAGACGGCGGGCGCGATCACCCGGCCGCGGGAGTACACGCAGCTCAGGCTGGTGCCGTCCGTCAGCCACAGGTCGTTCAGCGCCCCCGGCTCGCTGCACGGCACCAGCGGCACGGCCGCGCTCGCCACCGCCTGCACCAGGCTGTGCCCGCCCACGCGCGTAAGGTGCCGCCGGTCCAGCACCCGCGACGACATGGCGACGGAGTTGCGCCGCGCCTCGAACCGGTCCAGCACCACGTGCAGCCGCTCCAGCACCACGGGCTGGGGCTGCAGCGAGAACACCAGCGGCTCCGGCACATCCGCCTGCGCGGCGACCGTCTGCTGCTGCGCGGCGTAGCCCAGGTGCGATACCTGGAGCAGGGAGCCGCCCGCCCGCAGCCGCAGCTGAAAGCGCCCCTCCGCATCCGTCACCGCGCGGCGCTGGCCCGGCGTGGCCTCCACCAGCACGCCGGCGATCCCCTGCCCCGACTGCGCGTCCACCACCGTCCCGCTCACCGTGACCACGCCGGCGCGCTGCTGCCCCGCGGCGGGCGCCGAGCCAGCCACCGCCAGCGCCAGCGCGGCGAGAACCGGGCGCGTCCAGCGAGAGCACGTCATCCAGCGGAGCGGACGGGGCATGCGGCCCTCCGGGTGACAGAGAGAAGGGACCTCGATCACGATCCCCTGGACGGGACCGGCCAGCGCGAGCCTCCCCACATTCGGGCGCTCTCCGCGGAATGTCAACGATGGCGCACCGGGATCATCCTTCGCCCGGCCACGGCTCGATCCGCGGAATCCAGCGGGGGACGTTGGAGCGGTAGACGCGATAGCTCTCGCCGAAGCGCCGCTCCATCCCCGGCTCTTCGGAGAGCAGAAAGTAGGTGTGGTTGATCACCAGGAACGCGCCCGCCCAGAGCGCCAGCGCGCCGGACCTCCACAGCAGCGCCTCGCCGATCAGCATCAGCAGCACGCCGCTGATCATGGGATTTCGCACGTGGCGGTACGGCCCCACCGCCACCAGCCGCTGCGTGGGATCCCACGGCGCCAGCGTCCCCCGCCCCACCCGCGCAAACAGCATCACGCACCACGCGAACAGCGCGAACCCGATCGCGAACACCGCCACGCCCGCCACCCGCGACAGCGCGTCGATCGCCGGCGCGCCGCCCCAGCCGAACGAAGCGGCGTCGGAACCCAGCAGCCAGCGCGGCACCACCACCGTCACCACGAACGGCAGCAGCAGGATGGAGAGCAGGTGGCGGAGGAGGGTGAGCATCCGGGGCGGCGGCTGGTGGACGACAGGAGCGGGCATGGGGCGAGCATCACCTGGTCCGGGCGAGCCGGGGAGAGGTCTTCTGCCCCCGGACAGGTCAGATGCTCATCATCGCCTGGGCCACGACGATCCAGTTCCAGGCAGCGGGAGCAACCAGCAGCGGGACGGGTGCCAGGAAGCGCCACCGCCTGCGATAGCACGCGACGATCTGCAGGCCAAGGACCAGAGGCCAGAAGAGCAACCCGAGCGGCCACGCGATCAGCCCCAGGCCGCTGGGAACCAGAGTGCTGACGAGCCCGCCCGGCAGCGCCACGAAGCCGTACGCCAGCGGCAGCAGCACGCCGTACGTAAAGCCCGGCCAGTCGCCGCTCGCCGCGCGAAAGCCGATGGCGGCAACCACCAGCGCGGCCAGCCAGATCGCGCTGATCGCGGTGACGATGGCGGCGACCCGCGGCCGGCCGGCCTCAGCCAGCTCGTGCGCGCGGGGTTGGCGGTGCGGGTTGATGGTGAAGCTTTTCATCTTTTGACGTGCGGTACGCCGCGCCGGATCGGGATAAGACTACTACGAGCCACGGAGCCAGACCACTCCACGCGCGGGATGCGCCGCTGGAGGCGTTTCCGCTGGATGACGGCTGCCGGTCGGCAGATCGGATCAGCAACGCCACACCACATGCTTGCGGCGTCGCCATCCGGCGTAGATACTGAACACTTCCTCGCCCGGAACCTTCCGTTTACAACCCGGAGCCTGCCCTGATGCTGATCCCCCGCTTCTGGTCCCGCGCCGAATCGACGGCGACCACCCCGGACGGAAAGTTCGTGCGCTTTCACGTGTGGCGCGGCTCGCGGAGCAGCGAGGCCGAGGCGCAGGCGCTGGCGCAGGAGGCCGTGGGCCGCATCAGGGACCGCGTGAGCAGGGGGGCCGGCTTTCCCGAGCGGTACGCGTACGGCGACCGCCCGCTGCGCGAGGAGGTGATCACCGAGTTCGCGGGCGGGGCGGCGGGCGCCGCGGTGGACGCGCCGGAAGCCGCCATTACGCGCAACTCGTACGGCGCGCTGGTGCTGAACGCGGCGCGCGCCTTTTTCATCGACGTAGACGTGGACGCGTCCGACCGGCCGCAGTCGTCCGGCTCGTCCTCATCCTCCACGTCCACCACCGATCCCATGGCGGCGGCGCGGGAGCTGGTGGATGCGCTGCCGCTGCCGGGCGGCGTCAAGTCCATCCTGGGCGGACTCTTCGGATCCAGGCCGGCGGCACCCGCGGCGCCGCCTCCGCCGCCCCCCGCCCCCGCGGACCCGGCCTCCGCCGCGCTGGACCGGCTGCGGCGCTACGTTGCCTCGCACCC
>DASQBH010000930.1:0-2168 GCA_035635315.1 Longimicrobium sp. | reverse complement strand
TCTCCCCCGCCTGCGCGCGCGCCCTCACCGAGCTGCTGGTGCGCCTGAACGTGGAGGCGCGGCGGGTATAGCGGTCAGCCGTCACCCGGCTTCTGCAACGGTCGCATCGTTGCTTTGCGGCGCGGCTCGTCAGGCACTCGGCACTCGGACACGAGCGGCCCCGGCGAAGCTCTCGCCGGGGCCGTGGTGCGGATGGCGCGTGACCACGAGCGGGCCCGCGTCGGCCGAAGGGCGGCTAAACCGGCGCTCCAGCTTCGGCGCGTACCGTCCGCGCCGGAGTGGGAAAGGCGCGCCGCAGCAGGATCCATCCTGCAAGTCCGGCCGCGATGGAGGCGGCGAAGATGCCCACCTTCGACTCATCCACCAGATCCCCGTCAGGGAACGCCAGGCCGGCCACGAAGAGCGACATCGTGAAGCCGATGCCGCCCAGCCAGCTGACCGCGTGCACGGCCTTCCAGTTGATTCCGGCCGGCAGCTCGGCCAGCCCGGCGCGTACCGCCGCCCAGGCGAACAGGGTGATCCCCAGCGGCTTTCCGATCACCAGCCCCAGGATGACCCCCAGCGTCACGGAATGGGTGAACGATTCGGCGATGCCGCCGGAGAGCGTGACGCCCGCGTTGGCCAGCGCGAACAGGGGAATGATCCCGAACGCCACCGGCTTGTGCAGGTCGTGCTCGATCCGCTGCAGCGGTGCCTGCGCGGCCTCGGTCGCGTTCTCCAGCCCCTGCAGCGCCGACTGCTGGCGCAGGTTCGTGAGGACCGATGAGCCCCGTGCGCACGCGGCGCGAAAGGCGCCGACGCTGCGGTCGGCGTGCTCCAGGAACTCGTCCGCGTCGATGCGGGTGCGCGCCGGGATGGTCATGGCCATCAGCACCCCCGCGACCGTGGCGTGCACCCCCGACGCCAGAAAGCAGCTCCACACGGCGATCCCCACCACCAGGTAGGGGAGCGGCCCGCGTACGCCCAGCCGGTTCCCCAGCGCGGCCACGCCGATCAGGAGCAGTCCCGCCGCCAGCGCGCTCCACGAGATCTCCCCCGTGTAGAACAGGGCGATCACCAGCACGGCGCCGATGTCGTCCACGATGGCCAGCGCCGTGAGGAACACCTTGAGCGCCAGCGGCACCCGCGGCCCCATCAGCGCCAGCACCCCCAGCGCGAACGCGATGTCGGTCGCCATCGGGATCCCCCACCCCGCCGCGCCCGCGCCCCCCGCGTTCAGGGCGAAGTACAGGAGGGCGGGGACGACCATCCCGCCGAGCGCCGCCGCCGCCGGGAACGCGGCCTTGCGCAGCGACGTCAGCTCGCCGATCAGCGCCTCGCGCTTGATCTCCAGCCCCACCAGAAAGAAGAACACGGCCATCAGGCCGTCGTTGATCCAGTGGTGCACGGAGTGCGAGATCGCCCACGGACCAAGCCGGAAGGAAAGCTCCGTCTCCCACAGGTGATGGTAGGCATCGCTCCACGGCGAGTTGGCCCACGCGACCGCGACCAGCGTGCACGCGATCAGCACGATCCCGCCGGCGGATTCCAGGCGAAAGAACCGGGAGAACGGCGACAGGGCGCGCTCCAGCGGCGTCTCGGTGAGGGGGATCGGGGCGCTCAGATGAGCCATGGCGTTCTCTGCTGGATGAATGGAGCCGCGCGAGACGAGACGGTTACGATGCCGGCGCGCCGTACACGCATCCCCTGGAAAGGTGCTGCAGCTACTCTGGATCGGGCGGGTCCCGGATCACACCCCGTTCCAGCAGGTGCCACGGGAAAGCCCCGAGCACCTGCTCGGCCGCGATCGTCCGCGCGGCGGCGTCGGAGACCAGTACGTTCCCCGTGAAGGCATCCCGGTAGCGTCCGGCCAAGCCCTCGGGAGCACGAGGCACGTGCCGGCCCAGTCCGACTGCAGGGCCCGGCGATGCCCATGTGATTGGGCACGATGCACCTGTCCATGCCGTGCCCGTGCCAACCCGTCACACAGTTCCGCGATGGGGGCCGAACTGTTGGTAGACTCGCTGCCTCAGGGACCGGGGCGTGCAGTGCAGAGGGACCATGACTGAACTTCCATCTGGGGCTTGGGGTCGGGCCTGTCCCCGTCGCGCAACCGCGACGATGGTCCATCACGTTTCCCGTCTATTCATGAGAGACGGGTGCGTGCGCCGACTTCGCGTCGGAAGGGC
>DASQBH010000929.1:0-5206 GCA_035635315.1 Longimicrobium sp. | reverse complement strand
AAACGTGATGTCGGCCTTCGCCGACGGCTCGCGCAGCATTCGGCGCGTGTGCACCAGGGCGGCGTTCCGGAGTCCGCCAAGGCGGACTTCGTGCCGTTGCAGCCGCGGGTTTAACCGCCGGGGCCGAGGCGCGCCGCGGTGCACCTCATCCGCCTCCGACGGAGCGCAGTCAACCTCCCCCAGGGTTTTGGGGGGAGGTGCGAGCCTGAGCGAGCGGTGGGGGCGCCTGGAGCTCCGCACCGTGCGCCGCATCCGGTGTACACACGGCGCATCCGTTCCGTACGAATCGAAAATCCACCAGCGGAAGATAGAACGTTGTCTCGCAGGGTCGTCATCACGGGCGTGGGGATGGTCACCGCGCTGGGGAACAACGCCGCGGACACGTGGAAGGGCGTACAGGCCGGCAGGTCCGGCGTGGGCCCGCTCACCAAATGCGAGCTGCCCGGCATTGCGCCGGAGATCGCCATCGCCGCCGAGGTGAAGAACTTCAACCCGGAGCCGGTGCTGGACCGCAAGGACGCGCGGCGGATGGACTGGTTCATCCAGTACGCCATCGTCGCGGCCGACGACGCCATGCGCTCCGCCGGCTTCAGCGGCCTGCAGCCCGTGCCGGACCCGGACGAGACGGGCACCATCGTCGGCAGCGGGATGGGCGGGCTCATCTCCATCATGGAGACGGCCGACATGGCGCGGGGCAAGGGCCTCAACCGCGTGTCGCCGTTCTTCATCCCCGCCAGCATCATCAACCTGGCCAGCGGGCAGATCGCCATCCGCACCGGCGCGCAGGGCCCCAGCTACGCGCCCGTCAGCGCCTGCGCCAGCAGCAACCACGCGATCGGCGAGGCGTTCCACGCCATCCAGCGCGGCGACGCGGTGATGATGCTGGCCGGCGGCACCGAGGCCTGCCTTACCCCCATCTCGTACGCGGGCTTCGCGGCGGCGCGGGCGCTGGCCACGCAGTACGACTCGCCCGAGACGGCGTCGCGGCCGTTCGACGTAAAGCGCAGCGGCTTTGTGCACGGCGAGGGCGGCGGCGTGCTGGTTCTGGAGGAGCTGGAGAGCGCCCGTGAGCGCGGCGCGCCGATCCTGGCGGAGATCATCGGCTTCGGGATGAGCGCCGACGCGTTCCACATCACCGCGCCGCCGGAGAACGGCGAGGGCGCGGCGCTGGCCATGAAGCGCGCCCTGCGCAGCGCCGGCATCGCGCCGCAGGAGGTGACGTACGTCAACGCGCACGGCACCTCCACGCCCGTGGGCGACCTGGCGGAGACGCGCGCGCTCAAGACGATCTTTGGCGACCACGCACAGAAGCTGGCCATCTCGTCCACCAAGTCGATGATCGGCCACGCGCTGGGCGGCAGTGCCAGCATCGAGGCGGGCGTCTGCGCGTTCGCGCTGCGGGACGGCATCATCCCGCCCACCATCAACCTGACCGATCCCGACCCCGAGTGCGACCTGGACTACGTGCCGCACACGGCCCGGCAGGCGGAGCTGGACGTGGTGATCAGCAACTCGTTCGGCTTTGGCGGGGCGAACACCACGCTGGTGATGCGGCGGTTCGACGGCTAGGGGAACGGCAGGGAATAGGGAATAGGGAATGGGGAATAGCCTGCAACTGCTTTCGCGGTTGCAGGCTTTTTCGCGTTCTCGTGTCCGGGTTTCGGCGCGACGGGCGTTCTCCGCGACAGAGCCTGACGCGATCCGTTCCCCGGTGCCGCGACCTTTCCTCGATGCGGAGCATCCTTCCGATGATGAAGCGAACCCTTCTTTCCATGCTGGCGGCCGCGTGCGCAGCCGCCGCTCCCACCACGGCCCCCGCGCAGGCGTTTGGCCCCTCCGCGGACGTGAGCGCGGGCATGTTCGTGGGTGGGGGCGGAACCTTCGCGGAGCGTGGAGGGCCGGCGCTGGACGGGATCGTGGCGCTCCCTCTCGGCCGCACGCGGTCGGGAACGCTGGTGGCGGGGGTGACGGGCGGCATCAGTGGGCCGCTGATGATCGGCGACCAGGGTTGCCGCATCGGGCCCAACGACACGTGCATGCCCGACTACCCGGTCTTTGTCACCGTAGGCGCGGTCGCGGGGGTGCAGCGGGCGATCGGCTCGGGGCTGTCGGCGCGGGTGCTCGCGGGCCCGGCGTACTTCCAGGCGACGGACGGCGACGACACGTTCGGGGCGCAGGGGCGGCTGGACGTGGCCAAGCCGCTGATCTTTCGCACCGCGCTCGTCGCCTCGCTGCGCGGCTCGCTGCTGCCCCGCTACCAGGGCGAGACGCTGAGCTACGCCACCTTCGGGCTCGGCCTGCGGATCCAGTAGGTTTCCCGGCAAAAAAATTGGCACGGAGCAGAATCTTGCTCTGTGTGAAATCAACCGTTTCGCAGAAGATGACGATGCATCGAACGTTGATCGCCGTGCTCGTGGCGGCCTCAGCGGCCGCGGCTCCCACTCCCGCCGCGGCGCAGCAGCGGTTCGGCCCGTCCGTGGACGCGAGCTTCGGGCTGTTCGTGGGTGGGGGAGGAACCTTCGAGAAGCGCGACGGGCCGGCGCTGGACGGCATCGTGGCGGTGCCGCTGGTCCGCACGCGGGCGGCGACGGTGGTGGCGGGGGTGACCGCCGGCATCAGCGGGCCGGTGGTGATGGACCGCATCTGCGGCCCGAACGCCCTGTGCGTCCCCAACTACCCCGAGTTCGTGACCGCGGGCGCGGTGGCCGGGGTGCAGCGGGCGCTCGGCGGAGGGCTCTCGGCGCGGGTGCTGGCGGGGCCGGCGTACTTCCAGGCGACGGACGGCGGCGACACCATGGGGATGCAGGGGCGCCTGGACGTAGCCGCGCCGGTGATCGCCCGCCTCGCCATCGTCGCCGCCGTGCGTGGCTCGCTGCTCCGCTACGAGGGTGAGGCGCTGCGCTTCGCCACGTTCGGGTTCGGCCTGCGGATCCAGTAGATTCGGCACGGCGGATCGGCCCCCACGCGCGGAAAGGCCCGCTACCCCGTCGAACGGGGTGGCGGGCCTTTCATTGCCATCTGGAAACGGCAGGTCTCGATCCATTCAGGAAAAGCGTGATTTCTTGAGCGAGCGCAACGTGAGCCCTGCCGCCCGCACTGCAGGTGGCACGCGACCGAAGGATCTTCTCTCGGCCGGGGCGGGGCTGGGTCCACGGCATGAAGCCAGCCCCACGATTCCGCCGGCGAGATCCTTCAGTCGGCGCCCCGGACGTCAACGGTACGGCTGGGACCAGCGCGGCGCCTCCCTCAGGAAGTCATTGCTGTATCGACACTTGGCATCAGTCGCGCCCGCCGACCAGCCGCCGGACCTCGCGCAGGCCGGCGGGGGTCCACCGCGGGCGCTGGGGGGTGGTGGCGACGGAGTGCGTGACCAGAAAGACCATCCGCGCCACGCGGGCAGCCTTGTCCGTGTCCAGCACCTCCACCTCGTCGCTGGGCTGGTGGTAGTCCTCGTGCGGCCCGGCAAAGAAGAAGATGGCCGGGATCTCCTTGCGCGCGAAGTTGAAGTGGTCGCTGCGGCCAAAGAACCCCTCGTCCGGCCAGCGGTCGTCCCCGGCGGCAAGGCCCAGCAGCGCCTGGTTCTCCGCGGCCACGCGCTGCACCACGTCGCCCAGCGACGAGTAGTTCTTGCCGATCACCACCACGCTGTCGGCCTCGTTGCGGCCGATCATGTCGATGTTGACGTTGGCGACGATGCTGCCGATCGGCACGGTGGGGTGGTCGCTGTAGTACGCGGACCCCAGCAGCCCCTTCTCTTCGCCGCTCACGGCCAGGAACAGGATGGAGCGCGCCGGCCGCTGCGGCATGGACGCGAACGCCTCGGCCACCTCCACCAGCGCGCTGGTGCCGCTGGCGTCGTCGTCGGCGCCGTTGTAGATGCTGTCGCCGCGCACGGGGCGCCCCACGCCCACGTGGTCCATGTGCGCGGAGAGCACCACGTACTCGTTGCGCAGCGTGGGATCGCCGCCGGGAAAGACCGCGACCACGTTGGGCGCCATCACCCCCGGGCGCCCGCGCAGGGGATAGCGCTGGATGAAGCCGCCCTGCCCCATGCCCCCCTGCAGCCCCAGCCTGGCGAACTCGCGGGCCAGGTACGCGGCGGCGGAGTCCAGCCCCGGGCTGGGCGTGTCGCGCCCGCGCAGCGCGTCCGAGGCCAGGTAGGCCACGTGCCGGCGCATGTCCTCGGCCGTGATGGTGCCCGCCGCGGCCGCGGCGCTCCCCGAGGTCACGGCGGTCGCGCCGGCGGCCGGCGGGGGCGCGACGGAGCCCGTGCCGGAGCCGGTGCTCGGCCCGGGTCCCGCCGTGCCGCTGGCGCAGGCGGCCAGCGCGGCCATGCCGGCAATGGTCAGAATCCGCTTCATCGTCTCAGTCCATGGGTGCGGTCAGGGGCACCGGCCGGCGCTCGTGGGCGCGGTTCCGGGTGCGGGAGGATACACGTTCGTTCCGCACGGCGGCAAGTCGGGCGCCACGCGTCCACCATCAGCCCGGGAGGGGAGGTGGAACGGCGCGGCGCGCGTTATGATAACGCAGCTTCCACCCTGTCCCTGACGCCGCCGATGCCCGACCAGACCGCCGCCGCCATCACCTGCACCACCTTCGAGCTCCCCTCGCCGGACGGCGGGCCGCCCGTGCGCGGCGACGTGCGCGTGCGGCAGGGGCACCGGGCGGATGCCGCCATCGTCTTTTGCCACGGCTTCAAGGGGTTCCGCCGCTTCGGCTTTTTTCCCAACCTGGCGCGCGCGGCGGCCATGCGCGGCTTCGCGGCGGTGACGGTGGATTTCTCCCGCAACGGCATCGGCGCGGACGGCGCGGACACCTTTTCCGCGATGCACCTGTTCGCCGAGCACACGCACACCCGCAACCTGGACGAGCTGCGCCGCGTGATCGACGTGCTGGAGCGTGGCGCGCTGCTGGACCGCCCGGCGCGCCGCATCGGGGTGCTGGGCCACTCGCGCGGCGGCGGCGAGGCGGTGCTGGCGGCGGCCGCGGACCCGCGCATCCACGCGCTGGTCACCTGGGCCGCCATCGCCAGGGTGGACCGCTGGACGCCGGAGCAGGTGGCGGCCTGGAAGGCGGGCGGGACGGTGGAGATCGAGAACGCGCGGACGAAGCAGATGATGCCCATTGGCCCCGGCTACTGGCGCGATCTGCAGGCCAACCGTCAGCGGCTGGACATCCTGGCCGCCGCGGCACGGGTGACGGTGCC
>DASQBH010000928.1:0-3431 GCA_035635315.1 Longimicrobium sp. | reverse complement strand
CGAGGCGCCGGTGGGGGAGACGGAGGAGGCGCTGGCGGAGATCTTTGCCGATGTGCTCGGCGTGGAGCGGGTGGGGCGCCGCGACAACTTCTTCGACCTGGGCGGGCACTCGCTCCTGGCGGTGCGGGTGATCTCGCGGATGCGGCAGGTGCTGGGCGCCGAGGTGGGGATCGCCGGCGTCTTCGAGCGCCCGGTGCTGGCGGATCTCGCGCGCGCCATCGAGGGTGCGGCGCGCACCGGGCTGCCGCCGATCGAGCGCGTGGATCGCGGCGGGCGGCTGCCGCTCTCCTTCGCGCAGCAGCGCCTCTGGTTCCTGGAGCAGCTCGGGGATATCGGCAGCACGTACCACATCCCCACGCGGCTGCGGCTGGGAGGCGATCTGGACAGGCCGGCGCTGCGGCGTGCGCTGGACGCGATCGCCGCCCGCCACGAGGCGCTGCGCACGACGTTCGTGGAGGTGGAGGGCGAGCCGGTTCAGCGCATCGCGGAGGAGAGCCGGTTCCACCTCCTGGAGCACGACCTGGGCGACCACCCGGACGCCGCGGCGGAGCTGCGCCGTCTGGCGGCCGAGGAGGCCGGCGCGCCCTTCGACCTGGAGCAGGGGCCGCTGATCCGCGGCCGCCTGGTCCGTCTGCCGGCGGACGACCACGTCCTGCTGGTGACGATGCACCACATCGTCTCCGACGGGTGGAGCATGGAGGTGCTGACGCGGGAGCTGGGCACGCTCTACGACGCCTTCCGCCGCGGCGAGGCCGATCCGCTGCCCCCGCTGCCGGTGCAGTACGCGGACTACGCGGCCTGGCAGCGGAAGTGGGTCGCCGGCGAGGTGCTGCGGGAGCAGACGGCGTACTGGAAGACGACGCTCGCCGGCGTGCCCGAGCTGCTGGAGCTGCCCACCGACCGTCCGCGTCCCGCGCGAAAGGATCACGCCGGGGCCGCCCTGGGGATCGACCTGGGCGAGGAGCTCACGGCGGGGCTCAAGGCGCTGGGCCGGCGCCGCGGCACCACGCTCTTCATGACGCTGCTGGCGGGGTGGGCCGCGGTGCTGGGCCGCCTGTCGGGGCAGGACGACGTGGTCGTCGGCGCGCCCAGCGCCAACCGCGGCCGCGCGGAGATCGAGGGGCTGATCGGCTTCTTCGTCAACACGCTGGCGCTGCGCGTGGACTTCTCCGGCTCGCCCACCGTGGCGGAGCTGCTGGAGCAGGTACGGGCCCGGTCGCTGGGGGCGCAGCAGAACCAGGACATCCCCTTCGAGCAGGTGGTGGATCTCGTCCAGCCCGCGCGCAGCCTGGCGCACACGCCGCTCTTCCAGGTGATGTTCGCCTGGCAGGGCGTGTCGGAGGGCCGGCCGGAGCTCCCCGGCCTCAGGGCGGGAGGCGTGGGCCCGGCGTCGCAGGCGACCGCCAAGTTCGACCTGGCGCTGGCGCTGTGGGAGGCGGGTGGGCGCATCGCCGGGAGCTTGACCTACGCCACGTCGCTGTTCGAACAGGTCACCATCGAGCGGCACCTGGCGTACCTGCGCCGGGTGCTGGAGGCGATGGCCGACGACGACCTGCAGGCGGTGGACGCGCTCCCGCTCCTGCCGGAAGCGGAGCGGCGCCTGGTGCTGGAGGAGTGGAACCGCACGGAGGCCGGGTATCCGCGCGGGCTGTGCATGCACGAGCTGTTCGAGGCGCAGGTGCGGCGCACGCCGGATGCCGTGGCCGTGGTCTCCGGGGACCGCTCGCTGACGTACGCGGAGCTGAACGCCCGCGCCAACCGGCTCGCGCGGCGGCTGGCCGCGCTCGGCGCCGGCCCGGAGCGGATCGTGGCGCTGGCGCTGGCGCGGTCGGTGGAGATGGTGGTCGCGCTGCTCGCCGTCAACAAGGCCGGCGCCGCCTTCCTCCCGGTCGACCCGGTGTACCCGGCCGAGCGCCGGCGCTGGATGCTGGAGCGCTCCGCCGCCCGCCTCGTCCTCACCACCTCCGCGCTCGCCGCCGATCTCCCGGAGACGCGGGCGGCCGTCGTCGCGCTGGACGAGATCGCGGCGGAGGTCGAGGGCGAGGACGACGGCGATCTGTCGGTCGACGTCCACGTCGAGAACGCCGCCTACGTGATCTTCACCTCCGGATCGACCGGGCGGCCGAAAGGCGTCGTGGTGCCGCACCGGGGGATCGGGAACCTGGCGGAGGCGCAGCGCGAGGCGTTCGGCGTGGAGCCGGGCGGACGCGTGCTGCAGTTCGCCTCCTTCTCCTTCGACGCGGCCGTTGCGGAGGTGGCGCACGCGCTGCTCAGCGGCGCCACGCTGGTGATGGCGCGCCCCGGGCAGGCCGGCCCCGAGCTGCTGGCGCTGCTGCGCGACAGGGCGGTCACCGTCGCCACGCTGCCCCCCTCGCTCCTGGCCGCCCTCCCCGCGGACGAGCTGCCGGCGCTGCGGACGGTGGTCTCCGCCGGCGAGGCCGTCTCCGCCGACGTGGTGGCGCGCTGGGGCGCGGGGCGGCGGTTCGTGAACGCCTACGGCCCCACCGAGACCACCGTCTGCGCGACGGTCTCGATCGATCCCCCCACCAGCGGACGTCCACCGATCGGGTGGCCGATCGCGAACGTGCGCGCGTACGTGCTCGACGCGCGGATGCAACCGGTGCCCGTCGGCGTCCCGGGTGAGCTGTACGTGGGCGGCGTGGGCGTGGTGCGCGGCTACCTGGGCCAGCCGGTGCAGACGGCGGAGCGCTTCGTCCCCGATCCGTTCGGCAGCGACGCGGGCGCGCGGCTGTACCGGACGGGTGACCTGGGGCGGTGGCTGGCCGACGGGACGATCGAGTTCCTGGGGCGCGCGGACTTCCAGGTGAAGGTGCGCGGCTTCCGCATCGAGCCCGGCGAGATCGAGGCGCGGCTGGCCGAGCACGAGGACGTCCGGGAAGCGGTGGTCGTCGCGCGCGAGAACGAGGCGGGCGACCGGCGGCTGGTGGCGTACTGGGTGGGCGAGGCGGTCGAGATCGATGCGCTGCGGGCGCATCTCTCCGCGCGCCTGCCCGAGCACATGGTGCCGGCGGCGTACGTCCACCTGGAGATGCTTCCTCTTACTCCCAACGGCAAGGTGGACCGCAAGGCGCTGCCGGCTCCCGAAGGCGACGCGTACGCGCGGCGCGGCTACGAGGCGCCCGTCGGCGAGACCGAGAAGGCGCTGGCGGCGATCTGGGCCGAGGTGCTGGGCGTGGAGCGGGTGGGGCGCTGGGACAACTTCTTCGAACTGGGCGGGCACTCGCTGCTGGCGGTGCGGGTGATCTCGCGGATACGGCAAACACTGGAGGCAGAGGTGGCATTGGCGGATCTTTTCTCGCATCCCACGGTGGAATCGCTCTCCGCGCGCGTTTCCGGCTCGGAACCCCAGGTCCAGAACGACGGGGCGATCGCCATCCGTCCGTCCGGCTCCCGGCCCCCCCCCTTCCTGG
>DASQBH010000927.1:0-11075 GCA_035635315.1 Longimicrobium sp. | reverse complement strand
GCCGAGCCCTCCGCCGCGCCGGAGCCGGCCGCGGACGCGGGGACGGGTGGCTTCTCGTTCGAGGACTTCTTCTCCGGCGGCGGCGCGCCCGAGCCGGCGGAGACCCCCGCCGCGCCCGAGCCGGCCCCCGCGCCGGAGCCGGAGCCCGAGCTGCCGCCGTCGTTCGTCCCCAGCCTGGCGTTCGAGCCGGTGGCGCCGCCCACCCCCGCCGCGCCGCCGCCGCCGCCCGCGGCCCCGGCGACTCCGACGGCGAGCGCGCCGGCGGGCGGGCAGGACGAGGACGACGAGGACCTGGAGAGCTTCCAGGCCTGGCTGCAGAGCCTGAAGCGGTGAACATCGAGGTCATCCACGGGCCCAACCTGAACCTGCTGGGCAGGCGGGAGCCCGGGATCTACGGCCACGCCACGCTGGCCGAGATCGACCAGGAGATGGAGCGCCTGGGGCGGGAGCTGGGGGCGCGGGTGCGGAGTTTCCAGAGCAACCACGAGGGCGCCCTGGTGGACCACATCCAGGGCTCCGCGGCAGAGGCCGACGGCTTTGTGGTGAACGCGGCCGCGTACACGCACACCAGCATCGCCCTGGCCGACGCGCTGGCGGGAGTGGCGCGTCCGTACGTGGAGGTGCATCTTAGCAACGTTTTTTCCCGGGAGCGCTTTCGGCACCGGTCGTACCTGGCGGCCGGCGCCCTGGGCGTGGTCTCGGGATTCGGCGTGGACAGCTACCGTCTGGGGCTGCGCGCGCTGGTGGAGCACTTGAAAGGAAGAAGTGCGTAAGTGCGAAAGTGCGGGAGTGCGGGAGTGAACGGCTCGGCGGCCGGAATCACCCCGAATCCACTCACGCACTCCCGCACTGACGCACTCACGCACTCAAAAGGAGATTCGCAGTGGCTACGACGGCCGACTTCCGGAACGGAATGACCATCAACCTCGATGGCACCCTGTTCACCATCCTCTGGTTTCAGCACCACAAGCCCGGCAAGGGCAACACCGTGGTGCGCAGCAAGCTGCGCAACGTGCTGACCGGCGCCGTGCTGGAAAAGACGTTCCGCGCGGGCGAGCGCATCGACGAGGTGCGGCTGGAGCACCGGCCCATGACGTACAGCTACACCGACGGCCACTTCTACCACTTCATGGACGCGCAGTCCTACGAGGACATCCCGCTTTCCGGCGATGTGATCGGCGAGGACCAGCTGAAGTACCTCAAGGAGGGGATGGAGGTGGACGGGCTGGTGCACGGAGAGAGCGTGATCTCCGTGGAGCTTCCCTTCTTCGTCATCCTCACCATCACGCAGACGGACCCGGGCGTGCGCGGCGACACCGCCACCGGCGGCACCAAGCCCGCCACCCTGGAGACGGGCGCCGTGGTGCAGGTGCCGCTGTTCCTGAACGAGGGCGACGTGATCCGGGTGGACCGACGCGAGGACAAGTACATGGAACGCGCGAAATGATCGACCTGGACTTCATCCGCGGGCTCATCGAGGCGGTGGACGACAGCGGAATCGACTCCCTGGAGATCGCCCGGGGCGGTACGAAGATCCGCATCAACAAGACGCCTCCGCCCGCCCCCGTCGCCGCCGCGGCGGCCGCCCCCGCCGTGGCCCACGCCGCGCCCGCGCCGGCCCCGGCCGCCGCACCGGCGCAAGCTGCCGGCGGTGAGCCGGCCGCGCCCGCGCCGCCGGTCAGCAGCCTGGTGGAGATCAAGTCGCCCATGGTGGGCACCTTCTACCGCGCGCCGGCTCCCGAGGCCCCGCCGTACGTGGAGTTGGGCAGCCGCATCACGCGCGGGCAGACGCTCTGCATCCTGGAGGCGATGAAGCTGATGAACGAGCTTCCCTCCGAAGTCGCCGGCACCGTCCGCGAGATCTGCGTGGAGAACGGCGAGCCCGTGGAGTTCGGGCAGGTCCTCTTCCGCATCGACCCGGCGTGAGCGACACCGCGGGGAGCGCGGCGCCCGCCGGACAGGCGGGGCGCGCGGAGTTCAACCTGCGCGACGCGCTGCAGGAGATGGTGCGCCACAACGCCAGCGACCTGCACCTCAAGGTGGGGCGCCCGCCGGTGCTGCGCATCAACGGCGAGCTGAGCGACACCCGGCTGGGCGTGCTGCGCCCGGAGGACCTCAAGCGCTGCGCCGAGCAGACGCTGAGCCCCCGGCAGCGCGAAGAGTTCGCCGAGCGCAAGGAGATCGACTTCGCCATCGGCGTGCAGGGGCTGGGGCGGTTTCGCGCCAACATCTTTCAGCAGCGCGGCACCTACGGCATGGCGTTCCGCGCCATCCCCTTCGAGGTCCCCGCGCTGGAGTCGCTGGACCTGCCTCCGGTGATGGAGCAGGTCGCCCTCTCCCCCCGCGGGCTGGTGCTGGTGACCGGCGTCACGGGGTCGGGCAAGAGCACCACCCTGGCCGCCATGGTGCGCCACCTGAACGAGCGGCGCGCCGTGAACATCGTGTCGGTTGAGGACCCGATCGAGTTCCTGCACCGCGACAGCAAGGCCATCATCAGCCAGCGCGAGGTGGGAAGCGACACGCACTCCTTCCACGACGCGCTGCGGCACGTGCTGCGGCAGGACCCAGACGTCATCATGCTGGGCGAGATCCGCGACCGGCCGTCGATGGAGACGGTGCTCAAGGCCGCGGACACGGGGCACCTGGTGCTGAGCACCCTGCACACGACGGACGCCGCCCAGACCATCGGGCGCATCATCAGCTTCTTTCCGCCCCACCAGCACCAGGAGATCCGGGGGATGCTGGCCAACGCGCTGCGCGCCGTGGTCAGCCTTCGCCTCATCCCCCGCGCCGACCGGCCAGGGCGCGTGCCCGCCGCCGAGGTGCTGGTGAACACCGCCGCCATCGCGCAGCTCATCCGCACCGGCGACGAATCGCAGTCCATCCCCGACCTGATCGCCGAAGGGCAGATCCAGTACGGGATGCAGACCTTCGACCAGTCGCTGCTGGAGCTGTACCGGCGCGGCTGGATCAGCTACGAGTGGGCGGTCCACTACGCCAGCAACCCCTCCGAGTTCGCCCTGCGCGTCTCCGGCGTGCAGCCGGGCGAGCAGGAGATGGACTGGACGCCCAGGCGCGACGACTGAACCGACAGGGAAAGCATTGTTCCGTAAAGTCTTGATCGCCAACCGGGGCGAGATCGCCCTGCGGGTGATTCGCGCCTGCCGCGAGTTGGGGCTGCGCACCGTGGCCGTCTACAGCGAGGCCGACCGCGAAAGCCTGCACGTGCGCTTTGCCGACGAGGACGTGTGCATCGGCCCGCCGTCCGCGCGCGAAAGCTACCTCAACATCCCGCGCATCATCGCCGCCGCCGAGATCACCGGCGCCGACGCCATCCACCCCGGCTACGGGTTCCTGGCCGAGAACGCCGAGTTCTCGGAGATCTGCGAGGCCAGCGAGATCACCTTCATCGGCCCCACGCCGCAGCAGATCCGGCAGATGGGCGACAAGGCCACCGCGCGGCGCACCATGCGCGAGGTGGGCGTCCCCATCGTCCCCGGCACCGACGCCATCGCCGACCCCGACGAGGCGCTGGCCGCCGCGCGCGAGATCGGCTTTCCCGTGCTCATCAAGGCGGCGGCCGGCGGCGGCGGCAAGGGGATGCGCGTCGCCAAGGACGAGGACGACTTCATCGCCGCCTTCGGAATGGCGCGCAGCGAGGCGGGCGCGGCGTTCGGCGACGACAGCGTGTACGTGGAGAAGTACCTGGCCCGCCCGCGCCACATCGAGTTCCAGATCCTGGGCGACACGCACGGCCGCGTCATCCACCTGGGCGAGCGCGACTGCAGCATCCAGCGCCGCCACCAGAAGCTGCTGGAAGAGGCGCCCTCCCCCGCCCTCTCCCCCGAGCTGCGCGCGGCCATGGGCGACGCGGCGGTGCGCGGCGCCAAGGCCATCGACTACGTGGGCGCGGGGACCATCGAGATGCTGCTGAACGAGGACAACTCGTTCTACTTCATGGAGATGAACACCCGCATCCAGGTGGAGCACCCGGTCACCGAGATGTGCACGGGGTTCGACCTGGTCAAGGAGCAGATCCGCGCCGCGGCCGGGCTCCCGCTCTCCCTGCCCAACACGGAGATCCAGCTGCGGGGGCACGCCATCGAGTGCCGCATCAACGCCGAGGACCCGTCGCGCAACTTCGCCCCGTCGCCGGGCACCATCCACACCTTTCACCTTCCCGGCGGGCCAGGGGTGCGGGTGGATACGCACGCGTACGCCGGCTACAAGGTGCCGCAGTACTACGACTCGCTGCTGGGCAAGCTCATCGTGCACGCGTCCACGCGCGACGAGGCGATCGCGCGGATGAAGCGGGCGCTGATGGAGACGGTGATCGAGGGCGTGCACACCACCATCCCCTTCCTGCTGCAGGTGATGGACAACCCCGAGTTCATCGCGGGCGAGGTGGACACCAAGTCGCTGGAACGGTGGATGGCGGAGCGCGCCGGTGGCTGAGAAAAAGCTGGACGTGCTGCTGACGCCCGCCGAGCTGGTGCCTTCGGAGATCGTGGGCCGCACGGTGGTGGTGCTGGACGTGCTGCGCGCCTCCACCTCCATCGTGGAGGCGCTGGCCGCCGGGGCGCGCACGCTGTACCCGGTGGCGACCATCGAAGAGGCCATCGGCCTGGCCAAGACGCTGGGCCGCGACGAGGTTCTGCTGGCGGGCGAGCGCAAGGCCCTGCCCATCGAGGGCTTCGACCTGGGCAACTCGCCCGGCGAGTTCACGGCGGAGCGGGTGGGCGGCAAGATCGTGGTGATGTCCACCACCAACGGCACCCTCGCCATCAACGCCGCGGCGGGCGGCGGGCGGGTGCTGGTGGGGGCGTGGACCAACTTCCAGGCGGTGGTGGACGAGCTGGTGCGCACGGACGGCGATCCGGTCTTTCTCTGCGCGGGCCGGGAGCGCGGATTCGGGCTGGAGGACGCCGTCTGCGCGGGGCAGATGGCGGCCGCGGTGATGAAGGGGCTGCCGGACGCGGAGTGGGAGATGAACGACGGCGCCGTGGCGGCGCTGGCGCTGGCGGAAGAGTTCGCCGACCCCGCCAAGCTCTTTCCCCACACCGCCGCCGGCCGCGCCATCGCGGAGGCCGGGCTGGGCGAAGACCTGGCCTACTGCGCGCAGACGGACCTGCGCGACGTGCTCCCCGTGCTCGACGGCCGCCAGATCGTCCTCGCCACGGTGGGAGCGGAGTCGTAGGCCGTCGCTCGATCGACACGGGATGGTGAGGCCGGGCGGATCTGACGTGATCCGCCCGGCCTTTTCCGTTGGTCGTGGGTGGAGGCACCACGCGTGGCCGCGACGCGATTGGCGGTGGCGGTCGCCGCGGGCCCACCCCGGGATGAATCCCGGGGCTAAAAAGGCCATAAGCCCGCCCTGGGCTCGCGGAGCTCGCCCGGCGGGGCTTCACCCGCTCGGGTCGGCAGGGCCGGCGCGCGTGGACGGTTACATGCTCGCCACCAGGGATCCCCGGAGTGCGGAGACCGCCCACGCGAGCGGTTAAAGCCCGGTTTTGCGAGGAACGAGCAAAGACCGGGCTTATGGCCGTTCCAGCCGCGGGTTTCAACCCGTGGTGGCCCGGCGACGGCCCCATCCGGCGACGGGCCGTGGAACCCGCCACCGTGCGCGTCCGTAGGGATTCGCGTGCGGTATGGGAGGCGCACGAACCTCCATAGGGAAGCATTCATGACCAGGATGGTCGGAGCGGTGGCGCGGGGGACGCTCGATGCGTAAGCCTGCCATACGGCTGGAGTGCCCGGCCTGCCTGGGCGTGCCGCTGGAGGTCATGAGGTTCACGCACGGCGCGAGCGTGCGCCACTGCCGGCGCTGCGGGGGCACCTGGATCGTGCGCGGGCAGATCCCGCGCCTGCGCACGGTCTCGTCCCAGGTGATGCGGACCATCATCCGCCGTGCGGAAGACGCGGGCTTCCTCTGCCACGCCTGTCATGTGCCCATGGATCGCGACGCCGCGGAATGCGAGGCGTGCGGCCGGGACAACGCGCTGGAGTGCCCGGACTGCGGCAAGCCGCTGCGCCGGCAGACGGAGCGCGGGGTCACGGTGGATGTCTGCGGGCCCTGCGAGGCCGTGTGGCTGGACCACCACGAGCTGTCGGCGATCTGGGCCGGCGCCGCGACCCTGGCCGTGGCGCAGGCGAGCAGCGGGAACAACCTGGCGCTCACGCCGGATGCCGACCTGCTGGAGATCTTCGTCCACGCGCCGGACCTGGCGGTCGGCGCGGTGCGCGGCGCGGCGCACGCGGCGCAAGCCAGTGTGGAGGCGGCGGCGAACGCGCCAGAGATGCTCTCCGCGGTGCCCGACGCGCTCGGCGCCTTGCTGGAGATCGCGGGCAACGTGGCCGGCGCCGTCTTCGAATTAATCCTCGAGGTGATCTGCGGGATCCTGGAGGGGTTTTCGATCTGAGGCAGGGCGACGGTGGCGGCTGTGACGTGCATTCCCTCTCCCGCGCAGTTTGCGGGAGAGGGCAGGTGAGGAACGAGCCGGGTGAGGGCCCCGTGGAACTCGCCACCGCATCTTCTCGTACGCAACGCGGACTGAAATCACGGACATCCACAGAGACGCATCCATGAAAAAGATCGCCGGAGCGGTGGGGCTGGCCCTGCTCGCGCTGTTCATGCTCGCGGGGTTCCTGAACAGCGACACCGACGTGTCCGCCGGGGCGCGGCTGCTGGTGGTGGGAATCACCGTGATCCTGCCCGCGGCGGGCGCGGTGCTGCTGGCGCGCAGCCACTTTGCCGACAGGAGCCGGCTCACGGGGCGGCGGGCGGAGCTGCGCCGGCACGCCACCGAGTCCGAGCTGCTGCGGCTGGCGCAGGGGCGCGGCGGCAAGCTGATGGCCGTGGAGGCGGCGATGTCGCTGCACCTGTCCGAAGAAACGGCGCGCGAGTCGCTGGACGTCATGGTGGCCAATGGACGCGCGGAGCTGGAGGTGACGGACGAGGGGAACCTGGTCTACACCTTCCCCACCCTGGCCGCGCTGAGCGACAAGTCTACCGCGCGGGGGATTCTCGATGCCTGACCAGGCGCCGATGCGGCTTGCCTGCCCCGCGTGCCTGGGGGTGGCGCTGGAGAAGGTGTCCGCGGCGCCGGGGCTGGACATCGACCACTGCCGGCGGTGCGGCGGCACCTGGATCCTGCGCAACCAGACGGCGCGGCTGCGCACCGTTCCCGCCGCCGCCCTGCGCGCCACCATCACGCGCGCGGACGACGCGGGCTTTCTGTGCCACTCCTGCCACGCGCCCATGGAGCGCGACGCGTCCCACTGCCGGTGGTGCAAGTGGAACAACGCGCTGGAGTGCCCGTCGTGCGGCAAGGAGATGCCCCGGCGGACGGAGCGCGACGTGACGGTGGACGTCTGCCGCGGGTGCAGCGCCGTGTGGCTGGACCACCACGAGCTGGCATCCATCTGGGCGGTGGCCGCCGCCGGTGCCGTGGCCGCCTCCGGCGCGGCGAACCGCTTCAGCGCGACGGACGTGGATGCGGGCTCGTTCCTGCTGGACGCGCTCTGGTACGCCCCGGACCTGGTGGTGCACACGGCGTATTACGGAGCCCAGGCGGCGGCGCACGTCGTCAGCGCGGGGGCGGAGGCGGCCGCCCACGCGCCCGGCCTGATCGCCGCGGCCCCGGAGCTGGTCGCCGGCGCCGCCGAGGTCGCGGGCGAGGCGGCCGGCAGCGTCTTCAGCGTGATCGCCGAAGTGATCGCGGCGATCTTCGAGGGCCTGGGCTGACGCACCGCTGCCGCCCGTCCCAGGCCCCCCCGGGCTGATGCTCATTGGGATTCTGATCCGGTAACGTGCCGTCCGCCTGCAGGAGCGGATGATGCTCTTTGCGGATCTGGCTCGGTAACGTGCCGTCCGCCCGCGGGAGCGAATGATGCTCTTTGCGGATTGGCTCGGTAACGTGCCGTCCGCCCCCGGGGAGCGAATGAATTCGCCGCTGGGAAAACGCAAAGTCCGCCTGCGCGGACTCGGCGGCCCGGCGGCATGCGGCGTCCCGCGCACCTGCGCGACCGCAACCAGGAGATCACCGGATTGGATGCTCATTTGGCATGAGCCCGGGCTGGAAATGCCGGAAGCCCCGTCCGACTCGCTTGCGCGCGCCGGACGGGGCTTCGGATCAAACCGCCTGCTTACCGCACGTTTCGTCCGGCTACTGGCAGCGGCACTGATTGTAGGGACTGGTGTTGCAGCTCTCGACCGGAGGACAGGTGCCGGCTCCCAGGCAGTTGGAGTAGGAGACGTGACCCATCACGGTGCCCTCCAGCCCTTCCGGACCCGTCGCTTCGAACCGTTCCACCCGGATGGAGTCCACGTCCAGACGCAGCTTCTTCATCACACACCTCCAGTTGAAGCAGGGAGCCGCCGCGACGGGCGTCGCGTGGCATTCCGAGAACGCATCGCGCCGCACGCTTTCTGACCGTCACGCCCGGCGCGACCGGGGAATCTACCTTCTGAATTCCTCGTGACCCTTCGCGACACCCCGCGCTTGCGGCTACAGTCCGCGCAGGCGGACTTTGCGCCTTTCCAGCGGCGAATTCATTCGCTCCTGGGGGCGGCGCCGCCACGTACTCCGTGCTCGTGCGGATCAACAAAGGCAGAGGGTCTAGCCTGCCCCGGCGTGTAACCCCACAGGCTTTGTCCGGCTGCATCGCGACCGCGGCGTCTGCGCGGGGCTGCCGCGACCGCGTTCGAGGAGGCCGAGGCTAGATTCTTCGGCCCTGCGTCCTGCGGCGCGAGCGGAGGGTCCGGAGCGGCCGGGCCTCAGAATGACATCGCCCGGCATCCCATCCGTATCACTCCCGCACTCCCGCACTTTCGCACTTTCGCACTTTCGCACTTTCGCACTTTCGCACTTTCGCACTTTCGCACTTTCGCACTTTCGCACTTTCGCACTCCCGCACTTTCGCACTTTCGCACTCCCCTCAACCCGGCAGTTGGCCGAAAGGCGTGTCCACGCTATCTTGTTGCTCCAGACGTTCCTTCCCCGAAGAGTCCCTCGGCACTGCTCTACCTGGAGCCGAATGCTTTCCCTGGACGACAAGCAGCGCCGCGAGCTATGGGGGCTGGGCCTGTTCGCCCTGGCCCTGCTGCTCGCGCTGAGCCTGGTGCCCCTGGCCGCATTCGGCGAGGGAGCAACGCGCATCTTCGCGTCGCAGAACATCGTGGGCGTGGTGGGGGCGGCGCTCAGCGGCGCGCTCACGGGCTTCATGGGCGTGGCCGCGGTGGCGCTGCCGGTGCTGGCGGCGCTCTGGGGCGCCTTCGCCTTTCGCAAGCTGGACGCGGGAACGTCGCTGCGCTGGACCATCCTGCTGGCCGGCCTGATCGTCCTGGTCCCCTCTGCCATCTCCATCCTGGGCGGCACCGCCGGCGACCCCACGCCGGCCGCGGGGTGGCTGGGCGCGGCGGTGGCGGTGCTGCTGGTCTCCGCGCTCAGCGCCGTGGGCGGCGCGGTGGTCATCTTCTTCCTTTTCGCCGCGCTCTGCGTGGCCACGGTGGGGTGGAACCCGCTGCGCACCGCGTTCCACGGCGGGCGCTTCGCCATGACGCAGGCCAAGCAGGCGGCCACGTCGCTCCCCCGCCCCACCATCGCCCTCCCCAGCCCGCTCAAGCTGCTCCCCAAGCGCGCCGTTCCCGGCGAGCCGATGCCGGTTACGCCGGAGGACGACGGGATCGAGGACGCGGAGTTCGAGTTCGAGGACGACGGCTACTGGGGCGCGGACGAGCCGGCGGTCGATCCGGACGCCACGCAACTGGACCCCATCGTCCCCCCGGTCGCGCCCGCCGTGCCGACCGCGAAGGCCGCGGCGGAGACGAAGAAGGGCGCGCAGAAGCCGGCCGCGCGCGGGACGAAGGCGGAGCAGGTGGAGTTGCTGCCGGAAGACAGTGGCGACCCGTTCTCCACCGACCTGCCCACGACGGGGCTGCTGGTGGCGCCGCCGCACCGGGACGAGGCGCGCAACCGGCAGGAGCTGGACAAGCTGGGGCAGGTGCTGATCGACAAGCTGGCCACGTTCAAGATCGACGGCACCATCGTGGGGATGACCACGGGGCCGGTGGTCACGCAGTTCGAGATCAGCCCCGCGCCCGGGGTAAAGGTGGCCCGCATCGCCAACCTGGAGGCGGACCTGGCGCTGGCCCTGCGCGCCCCCTCGGTGCGCATCGTCGCGCCGATCCCGGGCAAGGGCGCCGTGGGCGTCGAGGTGCCCAACCCCGTGCCGGAGATGGTCTACTTTCGCGAGACCATCGAATCCCCCGCCTTCCGCAACACCAAGGCGGCGCTGCCGCTGGCGCTGGGCAAGGACATCGCGGGCCGGCCCAACGTGGCGGACCTGGCCAAGATGCCGCACCTGCTCATCGCGGGCGCCACGGGATCGGGCAAGTCCGTCTGCGTCAACACCATCATCACCTCCCTCATCTTTCGCCACACGCCGCGCACGCTGCGGTTCCTGATGGTGGATCCCAAGATGGTGGAGCTGTCGATGTACAACGACCTCCCCCACCTGCGGCACCCCGTCGTCACGGACAACAACGATGCCGCGGCGGTCCTCAAGTGGGCGGTGCTGGAGATGGAGCGCCGCTATTCGCTGCTGAGCGTGAACGGCGTGCGCAACCTGCAGGACTTCAACAAGCGGCTGGAGCAGGGCGTGGTGATGCGCGCCAGCGAGGCCGAGGGCGAAGAGGGCGATCCGGACCGCTGGCTGTACCGCGGCGGCGAGCTGCCGTACATCGTCGTCATCATCGACGAGCTGGCGGACCTGATGATGACCGTGCAGGGCGACGTCGAGAAGCCGCTCGCGCTGCTGGCGCAGAAGGCGCGCGCCATCGGCATCCACCTGATCCTGGCAACGCAGCGCCCGTCGGTGAACGTGATCACGGGGCTGATCAAGGCCAACTTCCCCAGCCGCATCGCCTTTCGCGTGTCGAGCAAGGTCGACAGCCGGACGATCCTTGACCAGAACGGGGCGGATGCGCTGCTGGGCAACGGCGACATGCTCATGCTGCCGCCGGCGTCGTCGGAGCCGGTGCGCATCCAGGGCGCGTACCTCTCCACGGAGGAGAC
>DASQBH010000926.1:0-5424 GCA_035635315.1 Longimicrobium sp. | reverse complement strand
GTCCAGCCGCCCGCCCAGCCCCACCTCCACCACGGCGAGGTCCACGCCCGCCTCGGCGAAGCAGAGGAACGCGAGCGCCGTGGTCGCATCGATGGGCGCCGGTGCGCTCGATGGCGGGCCGCAGCCGCGCCTCGGCCTCCGCGAAGAGCGCCGCGTCCACCGGCCGCCCATCGATGCGGATGCGCTCCGTGAACGAGACCAGGTGCGGCGAGGTGTAGAGGCCGATCGTGCGCCCCGGGTGCGCCGCGCGCAGGGCGGATTCGCAGAGCGCGCTGACGGAGCCCTTGCCGTTGGTCCCCGCGACGTGGAGCGCACGAAAGCGCCGGTGCGGATGGTCCACACCGGCGAGCAGCTCTTCCGTGCGCTCCAGCCCCCAGCGAATGCCGCCTGACGTGCGGGCGAACAGCCAGGCCGCGGGGTCGGCAGGGTTCATCGAACAGTTACGCGGTTGAATGACGGGGTGAACGGGGGCGGCGCGTCGCCGGATGGGCATCGCCAGAGCACCACGGGTTAAAACCCGCGGCTGGAAATGCCAGAAGCCCGGTCTTTGCTCGTTCCTCGCAAAACCGGGCTTCACCCGCTCGCGTGAGCCGGCCTCGCACCCCATCGATCGCCGGTCTTGCACACAAAATCGTCCAGGCGCGCCGGCCCCTGACCACCGGAGCAGGTGAAGCCCCGCCGGGCGAGCTCCGCGAGCCCAGGGCGGGGCTTGTGGCCGTTCCAGCCCCGGGTTTCAACCCGGGATGTTGGCGGCGCGGGCCGACCCCATCCGCCGCGCGCCTCGCCCATTGTCCGGTCTACGATGGATCCACGGATCCCAACGCAGACTCACCCCTTCACCCCGTCACCGTCACGCGGCTTCGGACGCGCGGAAGGCCTCAGACGCGGGCAGGCCCAGCATGTGGCGCAGCAGCTGGCTCACGCGGCCCTTGAGCTTGCGGCGGTCCACGATGTCGTCCAGCATCCCGTACTCCAGCAGGAACTCCGCTCGCTGAAAGCCTTCCGGCAGCTCCTGCTTGATGGTCTGCTCGATCACCCGCGGCCCCGCGAACCCGATCAGCGCCCCCGGCTCCGCCAGGTTCACGTCCCCCAGCATGGCGTACGACGCCGTCACGCCGCCGGTCGTGGGGTCGGTGAGGATGGAGATGTACGGCAGCCCCGCCTCGTGCAGCTGCGCCAGCACCGCGGAGGTCTTGGCCATCTGCATCAGCGAAAAGATCCCCTCCATCATCCGCGCCCCGCCCGACGCGGAGACGATGATGAACGGCGTCTTTTCCTCCAGCGCCCGCAGCCCCGCCCGCGCCAGCTTTTCGCCGACCACGGAGCCCATGGACCCGCCGATGAAGGAGAAGTCCATCACCCCCAGCGAAAGGGGGATGCCGTCAAGCGCGCCCTGGCCCGTAACCACCGCGTCGCCGTACGCGCTCTTGCGCTCCGCCGCCGCCAGGCGGTCGCGGTACGGCTTGAGGTCCACAAAGCCCAGCGGGTCGCCGGAGCGCAGCTCGCGGTCCGTCTCGCGAAAGGTGCCCTCGTCCGTCAGCAGCTGCACGTACCCGTCGGCGCCCAGCCGCAGGTGGTGGCCGCAGTTGGGGCACACGTTCCAGTTTTCCCGCAGCTTTTCCTTGTAGACGATCTCGCCGCAGCTGGGGCACTTTTCCCACAGCTCGCCCGGCAGGTCGCGGCGGTCTGCCGCCTGCAGGCGCGTCTTGGGCTTGCGGAACCAGGCCATGGATGTATCCGGAAAGACGGGAGGAAAGCCGTGTAAACAGATGTAGTAAGGGGCGCGCGAGGGGACTCGCTAGCGCCCCTTTTCGGCGGCGACTCTTTCAACCACCGCCATCGCCAGCAGGTTGACGAGGAGGAACGAGCCGCCGTAGCTGATGAAGGGGAGCGGAATGCCCGTCACCGGCATCACCCCCACCGTCATCCCCACGTTGATGAGCACGTGCGTGAACCAGCTCCCCAGGATGCCGATGGGCACCAGGCTGGCGAACGGGTCGCGGGCGCGCTCGGCCACGCGGATGAGCCGCCAGAAGATGAAGCCGAAGCAGCACAGCACCGCCATCACCCCGATGAACCCCAGCTCTTCGCCGATCACGGAGAAGATGAAGTCCGTGTGCTGCTCGGGAAGGAAGGCCAGCCGCTTTTGCGGGCCGTCCAGGTACCCCTTGCCCCACAGCCCGCCGCTGCCGATGGCCACGCGGCTCTGGATGAGGTTGTAGCCGCTCCCGCGCGGGTCGATGCTGGGGTCCAGAAAGACCATGAAGCGGGCCTTCTGGTACGGCTTGAGCACGTTCCACAGCGGCAGCGCCACCGCCCCCGCCACCGCGTTGGCCATGAAGATGGAGATCTTCTCCGACAGGAACGCGTTGCGGTAAAAGAGCAGCACCAGCAGCAGGACGATGTAGACGCCCCACACCCACGGGCTGATGGAGATGAACAGGCTGAGCAGCGGGCTGACCAGGAAGAAAATGGTGGTCAGCGGCGTGCCGGCCCAGTACAGGCACCAGATCAGGATGCTGGCGAACGCCAGCGCCGAGCCCAGGTCGGGCTGCAGCATCACCAGCCCCATGGGGAGGGCCACGACGCCGATCGGCTTCCACAGCGCCCACAGCGTCTTGGGGGGCTCGCGCCACTCGCCCAGCACGCGCGCCAGCATGAGCGCCGTGGCGATCTTGGCCATCTCCGACGGCTGCAGGCCAACGGGGCCGATGCGGATCCAGCTCTTGGTGCTGGCCGCCGTGCCGCCGCCGCTGCCGAACACCAGCGCCGCCATCAGCAGCACCAGCCCCAGCGCGTACGCCGGCTGCGCCCCCCATTCCAGCCACCCCACGGGGATGCGGAGAATGAGGGGGATGACGAGCATCGCCAGCGAGAACCACATCAGCTGCGCGCGCCAGGTTCCCTCGGCGCGGGTGCCGGGGACGTCCACGTTCCCCGCGCTGTAGATCATGGCGATGCCGAAGATCGCCAGGGCCACCACCAGCCAGAAGAGGACCGGGTCGCCCAGCCGGATGGGACGGTAGCGCTTCACCGCGCCCCCCCGGCCCCGAGCGCGAACGGGAGCCGCGCGCGCCGCGCGGCTCCGCCGTGGTCCTTCGGAGTCTCCCGTCCGTTTCGATTCACCTTCACACCACCGACCTGTACGCCATGGCCGCGGCCAGCCCCACCGCCGCGGCGTAGACCGCCGCCAGGGGCGAGGCAAGGAGGAGCGTGCTCACGGGGCCGGCCAGGTTGGGCCGGATGAGCAGCACGTACACGATCACGTCGTACAGCCACTTTCCCGCGAACAGGTACAGCGCCAGCAGCACCGGGCTGTCGCCCGACAGCCCTTCGCGCGAGCGGGCGCCCAGAAAGCCCAGGATGCTGAGCGCCACCGCCCCCGCCCCCATGGTGAGCGGGTGCGCCGCGCCGTCCAGCACCCCCAGCACGAACCCCAGCCCGGCGGCCTGCCCGGCGCGCATGCGGCGCGAGGCCAGCAGCAGCGCCACCACCAGCAGGTCCGGCGCCAGCGCCCCCAGCCCCAGCCCCACCCGCAGCAGGAAGTAGAGAACCACCAGAACCGAGATAAAGCCCACGAACTGCCAGCGCGTCCCCTCCGTCATCCTCTTCCCCTCACCCGCGGCTGATGTCGCGCGCGCCCGACGGATTGCTGGGCGGCGGCTCCACTCCCTCCGGCACCCGCGGCTCGCCCGGGAACACGGGACGTCCCGGCAGCTCCGGCGTGGGGTCTACCCGTCGCGGCCGCGGACGGGGCGCGGGGCGCGCCGGCTGGCGCACGGGCGCCGCGGGGGCCGCCGGCGTGGCCGCGTCGGGCGAGAGCGCCCGCGCCGTGTCTACCCGCACCCGCCCCGACAGCCGCACCCCCCAGGCGCTGGCCAGGTCCTGGTCGGTGGGCGCCCGCACCGGGTCACCCAGCACCAGCACGTGCCCCATCTGCGCCGGCGACACCAGCGGCCGCACGTAGTAGATGCGCAGCCACCCGTTGGGGTCCTTGCCGCTCCCCGACACCGTTCCCACGGGGATCCCCCGCGGGTACACGCCCCCCTCGCCGCTGGTGACCACCATGGTCCCCGTATCGGGCGCGGTGTGAAAGGCCACGGGGCTGAACGCCAGCAGCGTCTCGCCGTTGGGCCCCTCCAGCGAGCGCGCCACCCCGTACGTCTCGCCGTCCACCGTCATCACGCTGGCGCGAAAGCGCGGGTGCGTCCACGCCAGCATGGTGCTCGACTCCGTCCCCAGCTGCCCCACCTGCCCCGCCAGCCCCTCGGCCGTGATCACCGGCGCCCCCGGCCGCACCCCGTCGCGGGCGCCGGCGGACAGCCGCAGCACCCCTTCGGACCCGGGCCCCGCCTCGGGCCGCGCCTCGGCGGCCTTGAACGAGTAGGTAAGCCGCTCGCGAAAGCCCAGCAGCTGCCGCAGCTGCCGGTTCTCCGCCGCCAGCGTGGCTTGGCCAACGAGGAAGCTGGCCAGCGAGTCGCGCTCGGCGCGCAGGCTGCTGGCGTCGGCGTAGCGCCCCTGCCGGTCGGCCGCGCCGCGCTGCACGGAGATGAACGGGCGCAGCACGGTGGCGCGCAGCGAGTGCCCCAGGCCGTCCTTGTACACCTCGGGCAGCATCATCACCAGGGCGCTCAGGGCCGCGAACAGCCCCGCCACCGCCAGGTCGCGCTTGCGGCCGCGTTCGCCCGCGCCGCGCAGGTAAGGTCTGAAGGCGCTCAGGAGGTCAACACTCCCTTGTATTTGGCCACGTCGTCCAGGATGCGCCCGGCACCGCGAACGACGCAGGTCAACGGATCTTCGTCCACGTGGATCGGCAGGTTGGTCTCGCGGGCGATCAGCGTGTCCAGCCCGCGGATGAGCGCGCCGCCGCCCGTCATCACGATCCCCCGGTCCACGATGTCGCTGGCCAGCTCCGGCGGCGTGATCTCCAGCGCCCGGCGCATGGCCTCGACGATGGCCTGGATCGGCTCCTGGATGCACTCGCGGATCTCCTGCGAGTGCACGCGCACCGTCTTGGGGATGCCGGAGACCAGGTCGCGCCCCTTGACGTCCATCTCGCGCTCGTCGCCGGTGCTGTACGCGCTGCCGATCTGGATCTTGACCGCCTCGGCCGTGGCCTCGCCGATCATCAGGTTGTAGTTCTTGCGCATGAAGGTGACGATGGCGTTGTCGATCTCGTCGCCCCCCACGCGGATGCTGGTGTCGCAGACGATCCCCGACAGCGCGATCACCGCGATCTCCGTGGTCCCGCCGCCGATGTCGATGACCATGTTCCCCGTGGGGGTCTCCACCGGCAGCCCCACGCCGATGGCGGCGGCCATGGGCTCGGCCACCATGTACACCTCCTTGGCGCCGGCCGCGCTGGCGCTCTGCCGCACGGCGCGCCGCTCCAGCTCGGTGATGCCGCTGGGCACGCCCACCACC
>DASQBH010000925.1:0-3631 GCA_035635315.1 Longimicrobium sp. | reverse complement strand
GCAGTCGCTCTACCGCGCGGCGGACGCGGCGATGTACGCGGCCAAGCAGGCGGGGCGCGACCGCGTGCTCCCCGCCGGGTGGACGCCGGCGCACGGCGAGGGCCCGCGCACGGTGGACGTGCTGGTGGTGGAGGACGACCCCGCCATCGCCCGCCTGCTGCAGCACGCGCTGGAGACGCGCGGCCTGCGCCACGAATGGGTGGCCAGCGGCGAGCGGGCGGCGCAGCTGCTCACCAGCCCCGCGCCGGAGCTGCGCGCGCGGGTGGTGCTGCTGGACGTGGACCTTCCCGGGCTGGACGGGCTGGGCGTGCTGCAGCTGATGGCGCGCGAGCGCATGCTGGAGCGCACGCGCGTGATCATGCTCACGGTGCGCACGCACGAGAACGAGGTGGTGCGCGCGCTGGAGATGGGCGCCTTCGACCACGTCAGCAAGCCCTTCAGCGTCCCCGTGCTCCTGCAGCGCATCCGCCGCGCGCTGAAGGTCTGATGATTTCGAGGATGATGAACTGCATGATCGCGTACACGAGCGTTGACTTCCTGAGGGAGCGCCCGCGTGCTGCCTGCCGTCCGCACCTCCGCTCGCGCGCGACCGAAGGATCTCGTCGGCCTCCGCTGGAGGCCGGCTTCCGGGCGATCCAGCCGGCCTCTCGCAGGGCAGGCGAGATCCTTCGGTCGGCGCCATGGTTTCCCGTAAGGCAGGGTCTGGTGCGGCGCCTCCCTCAGGAAGTCAGGGCCTCCGGCGTGGGCGCAATCCGACACACGGTGGCCCTGGCATGACGCCCCGCTTTCTGGTGGAGTCCGCGCTGATCGGGGAGGCGGTGATCCTCTTCCTGTCGCTGCTGATCCTGTTCGGCCACGGGTGGCGCGCCGCCCGCCGCGAAAAGCGCTGGCGCGTGCCCGTGGAGCGGGGCCGGCTGGCGCTGCTGGAAGTAATCCGCAACGGGCGGCCGACCAGGCCGGACGAGCAGCTGCTGCGAAGCCTTCCCGTGCGGCTGCAGGTGCGGCTGTTCACCGAGCTCGTCCCCAGCATCACCGGGGCGAGCCGCGACCACCTGGCCCGGCTGGCGCAGGAGATCGGCCTGGTTCCCGTCGCGGAGCGGATGGCGAGCGCCAAGGACTGGCGCGACCGGCTGCACGGCGTCCGCCTGCTGGCGGCCGTCGGCGGGGGGGAGCACGTGGTGCCGAAGCTGCTGGACGATCCCGACCCCGCCGTGCGCGCCGAGGCGGTGGAGTGGGCCGGATCCAACCCCACGCCGGAACTGATCGACCGGCTGGTGCAGCTGCTGCCGCGGACGGACCGCTACGGCAGCTTCGTCGTCCGCGACTCGCTGCTGCGGGTGGGCGCGGACGTCATCCCACCCCTGGCTCGCTACCTGGAGAAGCACAACGGCCGGCACGCCGAGCCCGCGCTGGACGTGGCCGCCGGCCTTCCCGACGTGCGCTTTGCCCCCGCCGCGCTGGGGCGGCTGGGGCACTGGCCCTCGGCGACGGTGATCGCGCCGCTGCTGCGCGACCGGGCGTGGATCGTCCGCAGCCAGAGCGCGCTGGCGCTGCGCGCGCTGGGGAGCCCCGGGCTGCTCTACCTGCGCAAGGGGTTGTCCGACGAGGACGCGTTCGCGGCCGACATCGCGCGGCAGGTGCTGGACCTGCCGGACTCGTCCGCCGAACGGGAGCGGTGGACGTGACGATCGGCCAGTTCGCCACGCTGGTCCTGGTCCGGCTGGAGTGGGCGATCCTCGTCTACTTTCTCCTGGTGAACGGGTGGTACGCGCTGCTGCTGTTCAGCGCGGGGATCGAGATGCGCGAGTACGTGCTGCTGGCGCGCGGCCGCGCCCGCTGGCGGCTGATGGGCTCGCGCGTGGTCCCCAGCATCAGCATGCTGGCGCCCGCCTACAACGAGGCGGCGACGATCGGCGAGAGCGTGCGCGCACTGCTGGCGCTCTTCTATCCCAACCTCGAGGTCGTGGTCGTCAACGACGGATCCAGGGACGACACCATGCGGGTGCTGGTGGAGACCTTCGACCTGTCGCCGATCCATCCCATCTACCAGAAGCGCATCCCCTCCAGGGACGTGGTGGGCCTGTACCGGTCGCGGCTGTACCCCAACCTCGTCGTCATCGACAAGGTGAACGGGGGCAAGGCCGATGCGCTGAACGCGGGCCTGAACTTCGCCACGGGCGAGCTGGTGTGCGCCATCGACGCCGACACGCTGATCGAGCCCGATTCGCTGCAGCGGATGGTGCGCCCGTTCCTGGAGCGCGCGGACGTGGTGGCGGCGGGGGGGACGATCCGCATCGCCAACGGCTCCATCGTGGAGGGCGGCCGGGTGACGCGGGCGCGGGCGCCGCGCAAGCTGCTGCCGGGGTGCCAGGTGGTGGAGTACCTGCGCGCCTTTCTCTTCGGCCGGCTGGGATGGAACCGGCTGGGCGGCAACCTCATCATCTCCGGCGCCTTTGGCCTCTTTCGCCGCGCGTCGATGGTGGCGGCGGGCGGCTACGAGCACGCCACCGTGGGCGAGGACATGGAGCTGGCCCTGCGCCTGCGCCGCATCGGCTACGAGCAGAAGGGGCCGCACGCCATCGCCTTCGTCCCCGACCCCGTGGCGTGGACGGAGGCGCCGGAGACCGCGCGCGTGCTGGGCCGCCAGCGCGACCGCTGGCACCGCGGCCTGGCCGACGTCCTCTGGCGCCATCGCAGGGTGATGTTCAACCCGCGCTACGGGGCGATGGGGATGGTGGTGTTTCCCTACTTCGTGATCGTGGAGTTGCTGGCGCCGGTGGTGGAGATGGTGGGGCTGCTGGGGCTGGTGCTGGGGATGGTGATCGGCGCCATCGACCTCCCCTTCGCCATCCTCTTCTTCCTGATGGCGTACGGCCTGGGAAGCGTGCTCACGGTGATGACGCTGGTGATGGAAGAGGCGTCGTTCCACCGCTACGACAGCTTTCGCGACCGGCTGATCCTGGTGCTGTGGGCGTTCGTGGAGAACCTGGGATACCGCCAGCTCACCGTGATCTGGCGGCTGCAGGGGATCTGGAAGTACCTGCGCGGCAGCAAGAGCTGGGGCGCCATGGAGCGCCGCGGCTTCGCGGTAAAGGCGATCCAGGCGGCGGGGCCGGTGGATGGGGTGGGGAAGGGGTCGTAGGGGCGGGAGGATGGTGCGGAGTCCGCCCCCTCCGCTCGCTCAGGCTCGCACCTCCCCCAAAAAAACCTGGGGGAGGTTGGCGATGCGGAGAGGGCGGAGCGAGGGGCAGGCGCCCCCCTCCCCGGCCCTCCCCCGCAAACTGCGCGGGGGAGGGAGGTGCGACGCACCTTCGGCAACGGGATCGAAGTTCTCCCCCTCTCCCGGCGCAGTTTGCCGGGGGAGGGGGTCGGGGGGTGGGGGACCACGGACGCAGTGGGAAGCCTGTTGTCCGGGATCGAAGTTCTCCCCTCTCCGTGAGGAACGAACGGGGAGGGGCCGGGGGAGGGGCACCCCGCGGACGCAGTTCGATGCCTGTCGAATCGTGAATCGTGAAGGCGTGATGTCCGGTCGAGGTACGCGTGAACGGAAGGACATGGGAATGAACGGGATGGGGATGAACCGCAGGATGCAATTCGCAGCTCTCGCCTTCGCGCTGGGGGGCGCGCTGAT
>DASQBH010000924.1:0-5789 GCA_035635315.1 Longimicrobium sp. | reverse complement strand
GGTTGCGCCCCGCCACGCTGATGCTGGCCCGCGACGCGCCGAAGCGCGACGCCCAGTCGCCCGGCAGCGTGTAGGTGGCCGACAGCTCGCGCAGCCGGGTAAAGCTGGCGTCGCGGATGAGGCCGTTCACATACGTGCCGCCGCGCTGCGTCTGCGCCAGCCACGCCGGGTCGTCCAGGTACTCCGTCGGGTACCAGTTCTCGCGGCAGCGCAAAAAGAGCACGCAGCGCACGCGCAGGTTGCCGTCCAGCTTGTGGTACCCCTGCTTGAAGTCCAGCATCCCCGCCAGCCGCAGGTTGCCCCACAGGGTGAGCGCGGGCATGAAGGCGCCCTCGCGCGACGGCGTGGGGCGGCCCAGGAACAGCTGCGGCGCCGTGGCGCACGACACCGTGCCACCCTGCCCGTTGTCGCACATCTCCGACCCCGCGATCAGCCGCCCCGTGGTGGGGTTGAACTGCGCGCCCACCACCCGCTTCTCCCACCAGGCGCCCACCGGGTGCCCTTCCACGTGGCGCACGTAGGTGCCCGCCTGCACCGTGTCGAGCCCCGCGATCCCCAGGTCGATCAGCTCGTTGTGGTTGGTGGCCACGTTGAGCGTAAGCTCCAGCTCCACGTTCTCGCGGCGGATGGCGGTGCCGCGGACGAGCAGCTCGATGCCGCTGTTGCGGATCTTGCCCGCGTTGAAGTACTGGCGCCCCGGAAAGCCCAGCGAAGGGGCGATCTCGCGCTGCAGGATGGCGTCGTCCGTCCGCTTGTTGTAGTAGGTGAACTCCACCCCCACCCGCTCCTCCACGAAGCTGGCGTCGAAGCCCACCTCCACCTCGCTCCCCCGCTCCGGCCCCAGCTCCGGGTTGCCCACGTTGTCGGGGGTGATCGTGCTGATCCCGCCCGGCCCGGGGACCACGCGGTAGCTGGGGATGGAGGTGGCGAACAGCGGCTGCTGGCCCGACTCGCCGTACGCCGCGCGCAGCTTGAGGCCGCTCACCCAGGGGAGGCGGAAGAACGGCTCGTCGCTCACCACCCACGAGGCGCTCACCTTGGGGTAGTAGACCAGGTCGAAGCTCTCGCCGAAGTTGCTGTTGTCGTCCGCGCGCAGCCCCGCGGTGATGAAGACGCGGTCGTTGAGGCCGAACTGCTGCTGCACGTACGCGCCGACCGTCACGTCCTCGATGTAGTTGCTGGCGCCGCTGCGCACGGCCGCCGCGCTCACCGCCCGCAGCCCCCGCACGGGAAAGTCGGAGCCCGTGGCGCTCTCGATGTCCAGAAAGCGCCGGTACACCTGCGCGCCCACCGACGTCTGCGACGACAGGTTGGAGCGCGGGGAGAACGACGCCGCGGCGCTGTAGTCCAGCGAGGTGTAGTTGATGATGCGGTTGGTCTGGTCGCGGTAGCCGCGGATCTCACCCGGCGTGAAGAACCCGGTGAACGCGGGGTTGTCCATCCGCTCCACCAGTTCCACGTTCTGCTCGCGCGTCACGTCGGCGCCCAGGGCCAGCCGGTGCGCCAGCCACCCCGTGGGGCGGTGGTTCAGCTCCATGCTTCCCGTAAAGCGGTTCACGTCCTGCCAGTCCTCGTACGCGTAGCGGTACCCCTCCGGCGTGGCGCTGTGAAAGCCGCGCCGCGGGTTGGGGGTGCCGTCCGCCAGGGTGAGGTTGGCCGGGTTGGCAAAGAAGGTGGTCCACGCCGTGCCGCCGCCGCCCGCCTCCAGCGGCAGCGAGGTAAAGCTGCTCACGTAGCCGGCGCTGGCCCGCACGTCCATGTCGGAGCGCGGCTCGGCCGTCACGTTCACGCGGGCGTTCCACCGCTGCAGCTTGTTGTTGGCCTCCACCCCCTCGTCGCGGTCCATGCCGCCGGACAGGTAGTAGCGCACCGTGGGCGTGCCGCCGTTCAGCGACAGGTTGTACGACTGCACCCGCCCCGTCTGCCACACCTCGCGCCCCGCCGCCTCTTCCAGCGCCATCACGTCGATGGAGGTGGTGTCGCCGGTGAAGGCGTCTACCCCCCAGTTGGTCCACACCCGCTCGTCGGCGTTGGCGAACCACAGGGCGCCCTGGCGCACGCTGGCGTCCCAGCGGGTGCCCCCGGCCGAGCCGCGCTTGGTGATGATCTGGATCACCCCGTTGCTGGCCTCGGTGCCGTACAGCGTGGCCGCCGCGGGGCCGCGGATGACCTCGATGCTCTCGATGTCCTCGGGGTTGATGTCGTTGAAGCGCGAGATGGAGTTGGAGCCGAAGCCCTGGTTGATGGGCCCCGTGGCCGCGTCGTTGATCACCCGCACGCCGTCCACGTAGAGCAGCGGCTCCTGCGGCAGCGAAAGGCTGCTCACGCCGCGCACGCGGATGCGCGACCCGCCGCCCACGTTCCCCGTGGCGGGGATGATGACCACGCCGGGGACGCGCGCGTTCAGCAGGTCGGCCATGTTGTTCACCGGCTGCTCGCGCACCGTCTCGGCCACGTCCAGCCGGGTGACGGCGTTGCCCAGCGTGCGCTTCTCGGCGCCGCCCGGCGTGCCGGTAACCACCACCGCGTCCAGCGACAGCGCCGCCTCGCTCACGGAGATGCGGAGCCCCGTCTGCCCCACCGTCACCTGGCGGGTGGCCCGGGTAAAGCCCAGCCGGTCCACCTGCAGGGTCACGCTGGTGCCCTGCACCCCCGTGATGCGGAACCGCCCCTCGGGGTCGGTCAGCGCGCTGCGGGTCTGCCCCTGCACCGTCACCTGCGCGCCGGCCACGGGCCGCTGGCTCTGGGTCTCGACCACCACGCCGGACAGCTCGCCCTGCTGCGCGGCCGCCGGCGGCGGTGCCGCGGCCAGCGCCGCGGCCGCGAGCATCGCGGCGCGGAGCCACCTGCGGGGACCGGCGCCCCGCCGGGGGGGACCCGAACGAGTTGGATGGTGCATTCAGCGCCTCCTGGGTGATGGATGATGCGTCCGCCGCGGGATGCGGATGGTGCGGCGGAGAGAAACGCCCGCGAGGGGCGCGTGGTCCCGGGTCCTTACCAGCTGCCGCGCTCGCCCACCCGCTCGATCACGCGGGCCAGGCGCTCGGCGGCGTTGCGCCAGTTGGCCTTCACGGCCAGCTCCGCCGCCTCGGGCTCACCTTCGCCGATGCGCTGGGCGATGGCCTCGTGCTCCGCCAGCGAGGCGTGGATGTGCCCGCCCAGCGCGGTGCTGTACAGCCGGCGGTAGCGCTCCGCCTGGGGCTTTACCACCGCGTGCATGGCCTGCATGCGGGGCCCGCCGCACGCGTCGACGTACGTCTGGTGAAAGCGCGTGTGCAGGTCGAAGAGCCGTGCCGGGTCCGGGGCCTCGGCGTTGGAGGCCACCAGCAGCTCGTGGTTGGTCTTCAGCATCGACTCGGCGACCTGGTGGCGGTCGCCGCCCACGCCGCGCGCCACCCAGTTGGCCGCCATGGCCTCCAGCTCGCCGACGATCCAGAAGAGCTCGCGCCCGTCCTCACGGGTGAGCGGCGCCACCGTCAGCAGCGTCCGCTTTCCTCCCCCGCCGGCGACCACGTAGCCTTCGCCCTGCAGCCGGTGCAGCGCGCTGCGGACGGGCGTGCGGCTGGTCCCCAGCCGCTCGGCCAGCTCGCTCTCGATCACGCGGCCGCCGGGCGCCAGGCGGCCGTTCACGATCAGCTCGCGGAGCTGCACGTACGCCTGGGAAGAGCCATCCCGGCCACCGGCCGTCGATGCCGCGGTCATGCGACTCTGCGAACTCGCCAGGGTTGCGGCATTGCGCGCCGGGGGCTGCGGGGCGGATGGAGGATGCAGGGGCGGGATTGGCAGATTGGATACAATGTTGGACACAATGCGGCGCGTGCCCGGCGTGCGCAAGCTTTGCGTGTGCCGGGCAGTGAGTAGAGCAGACCGGGGGCGGTACCCGCATTCCTGAATGTTTTCTACATTTCTACATCGTGCCCAAGATCCGGCAGGCTGACGTCACCTCCCTCCCCAATTGCTCCAGACCATGGAAACCTTCAAAGCACTTGATGCGATCCTGGAAGCAGATACGCGAAATGACCTGTGGCACGTCGGTGATCCGGCTGCACCCGACGGACATCGGCCCATTCGACTGGCGGAACGGTACGAATCGATCGTCGATCTCAACCTAGATGCGGCGGTACCGGAAAACATACGATCAGCGTTCAACATCGCACGAAACCTATGGGTGTATGGCTGGTTCCATTACCCATTCTATACCGTAGCCAGCTTCCAGGCCTACGTGGCGCTTGAAGCGGCGCTACAGGAACGCTGGACCACGGATCCCAACGCGTCTCCCAAGCCACCTCGGGGATTACGCCGGTTGCTGTCCGCCGCCGTTGAGCGCGGGTGGATTTCAGATGTTGGATTGCGTGCAAAGCAAGATGCGGATAGACGGCGACGTGAAATGCGCGACTCGCTTCCTCCACCATTTTCTGAGATATTTGCTGTGGAGCCCGATGAGAGCGACACCCAAGCATATGTCAGAACAGTAGCCGATACTCTTCCTGATATCCGGAACTCATTGGCACATGGGCACTCGATTCACATGCCTCACCACTCGCAGCGCGTTCTGGTGTTGGTTTCCGGCTTGCTCAATCAGCTCTTTCCTGGCTGAGAAGAATGGCGTCCACACGGGGCTGTTTTGATCGCGTGTGGCACAAACAGCTGAGGCCGCTCCCCGGAGGGAAGCGGCCTCGAAACTCCTTCCACAGCATGGTGGATGAGCTGGAGCCACTGAAACAGCACGGTCCTGTCAACCCTTTTTGCCGTAAATTACGCGCGTATGCAGGGGGTGACAGACCAGAACGGCGCGAGGGAGTCATCCCCCGCGCCGTTCCGCGTCTCATCCACCGATCGCCGGCTTAGTACCGGTAGTGATCCGGCTTGTAGGGGCCCTCCACCGGCACGCCGATGTAGTCGGCCTGCTTGGGCGACAGCGGGGTGAGCTTTACGCCCAGCTTGTCCAGGTGCAGGCGCGCCACCTTCTCGTCCAGCTTCTTGGGGAGCACGTACACCTTCTTCTCGTACTGCTCGTTATTCGTGTGCAGCTCGATCTGCGCCATCACCTGGTTGGTGAACGAAGCCGACATCACGAACGACGGGTGGCCCGTGGCGCAGCCCAGGTTCAGCAGGCGGCCCTCGGCCAGGATCATCACGCTGTGGCCGTCGGGGAAGACGAACTCGTCGTACTGCGGCTTGATGTTGATCCGCTCGATCCCGGACTTCTTGAGCCCGGCCATGTCGATCTCGTTGTCGAAGTGGCCGATGTTGCCCACGATGGCCTTGTCCTTCATCCGGGCCATGTGGTCGACGGTGATGATGTCCTTGTTCCCCGTGGCGGTGATGAAGATGTCGGCCGTCTCCACCACGTCCTCGAGCGTCGTCACCTGGTAGCCTTCCATCGCGGCCTGCAGCGCGCAGATGGGATCGATCTCGGTGATGATGATGCGCGCGCCCTGCCCCTTGAGCGCCTGCGCGCACCCCTTGCCCACGTCGCCGTAGCCGTAGACCACGGCCACCTTCCCGGCGAGCATCACGTCGCTCGCGCGCAGGATGCCGTCGGTGAGCGAGTGGCGGCAGCCGTACAGGTTGTCGAACTTGCTCTTGGTGACCGAGTCGTTGACGTTGATCGCCGGGAAGAGCAGCGTGCCGGCCTTGGCGAACTCGTAGAGCCGCATGACGCCGGTGGTGGTCTCCTCGGTGACGCCCTTGATGCCGGCCGCGATCTTCGTGAAGCGGTCCGGGCGCTCGGCGACGGAGCGCTTGAGGACATCGAGGATGACCTTGTACTCGTCGCTGTCGTCCTC
>DASQBH010000923.1:0-3495 GCA_035635315.1 Longimicrobium sp. | reverse complement strand
GAATCGCATGGTCGTCCTCCGCGTGAGGAGTGGGACTACCGTGGTTCGGAGCCGGGGGCGGGCCCCTCCAGCCCCAGGAGCGCGGCCAGCTGGTCGACGTACTCGCGAAAGGCGGCCCGCCCCTCCGGCGTCAGCCGATAGCGCGTCACCAGCCCGCGCCCCTCCACCTGCTTGTCCACCGCCACGAAGCCGGCATCCTCGAGTTTGCGCAGGTGCGAGCCCAGGTTGCCGTCCGTGGCGCCCAACCTGTCGCGGATGTGGGTGAACTCCGCCTCTTCCACGCCGGCCAGCAGCGCCATCACCCCCAGCCGCAGCCGCGCGTGGATCCGTTCGTCCAGCCCTCCGGCCAGCGAGGGTTCAGGCAACCGCCACCGCCCGCCGCTCCCGCAGCATGAGCCAGAGCCCCGGCAGCGTCTGCAGAGCCAGGACGAGCGCCGCGGTCACCAGCAGCCCGTAGGCGCCGGGCCGCAGCAGCATCAGCAGCGCGCCGGCCCACCACGCGACGGCGGCGCCCTGCATCCAGCGGCTCCCCACCAGCAGCCCGGTGGAGAAGAAGCCGCTCCCCATCACCGCCGCCAGAACGCCGGTGATCACGGCCGTATCCACCCCGCCGCCCGCCGGCGCCGCGAAGCCCAGCAGCATCATCGTGATGCCCGTGCCCGTCCACACCCCGCCCAGGATGCGCCCCGTCGCCGAGCGCACCCGTGCCCGCCGCCCCTCAGCCACCGTCAGCGCCAGCGAGCTCAGCCATCCCAGCCCCACCGCGACGGCCCACGCCCAGGTGATCAGCCGCGTCTCGCCGCGCCCGGCGAGCACGTACGTCGCCGACAGCGCCGCGCTGGTCAGCAGCCCCCACGCGACGAAGTGCGGACCGGCGCTGTTCACCACGCGCTGCCCGTCTTCCATCAGCCTGCGGATGGCGGCCAGGTCTTCCCGTGCCTGCGTCTGCGGGTCCATGCGGATCGTCTCCCGGTTCTGAGGAGCAGAGCGCTCTGCAGTGCAGAGTAAAGATGCGCTGGCCATCACGCAAGCATTTCGTGCGCGATGGGCTCTCAGGCGGGTGTTGTTAACCCAAAATCGGAACGTGATTTCCTGAGGGAGCGCCACACGGAACCTGAACTTTCACCATCACCTGCGCGCGACCGAAGGATCTCCTTTCGGCGACCTCGGGGCTGGATTCAGGGCGCAGATCCAGCTCCACGGTTCTGCCGGCGAGATCCTTCGGTCGGCGCCATGGTCCATCGTGCAGGCAGGTCGTGTAGCGGCGCCTTCCTCAGGAAAGCAATCCCGCGCAGGTGTGGCAACACCCTCTCAGGTGGGGGGCGGCTCTCCGGCGCCGGTCTCGCGCATGTGCTTGGCCAGGCCGGCGCGGGCGGCGCTGCGCACCCGGTTCTGGATCACCGGCGTCCAGCCCAGGAGCAGCCCCGCGGGGCCGAGCGCCTGGCGGGCCCACGCGTAGAAGTCGAAGGTGTCGGTGTGGCGGATGATAAGGCCGTCGCGGAACTGGAACTCCGCGTCGATGCGGTTGAGCACCTTGCGCCCCGTCTGGCCAAAGGTGTAGCGCGCGTCCCAGTGCGCGCGCCCCCGCTGGTCGTCGGCCTCCACGTCGCTGACGCTCACCTCCAGGTCTTTGGCGCGCGCGCACAGCATGGCCCACATGGCGCCCGCCTGCGGCCCGTGCAGCTCGCCGAACGCCGGGTCGCTGAAGACGATGTCGGGGTGATAGCACGCCTTCATCCCCTCGGCGTCCAGCGCGGCGAAGGAATCGTAGAACCGGTGGATGAGCGCGGCGTTGGGATGCATGGGTCTCCGGCGGGGCGGGGGCGAAGGGAAGATCGATGAGGGAGGTTGCGGCGTCGCGTGTGAGGAGAGCTACGAAGGCGCTGGAATCAACCTGCGGCGAAAGTCCTCCGTTCGAAAGATCCGTTCGCGATCAAGATCCTCGAGGTGAACGTGCATCAGCGCCGCCTGAGCGACCCGAACCCCTGCCTGCCGGTCCAGCACGCCGGCCACGATCATCTGGTCCTCTCGCTCGCCGATGCGATGGACGAGGGCTCGGCCGCGTGAAGTAAGGGGAGCCAGGAATCGAGGCTGCATCAGTCGATCATACCAATCGGTCAGGCAATCGGAAACGTCGACATCCGCAAGCCGCTGCTCCACGAGAAACAGGACGAAGCCAAACAGAAAGTCGTGCTCCTGCACTCGCAGGGTCAGTTCGTCTCCCTCCCGAAGCACTTCCGCAATCTCCATCACCAGGTCCACGCCGTAGTAGATGGCGCGTGCGCCATTCGTAAGCCCCAGGGTGAAGAGCTCAAGGTAGGAAAGCGTGAACGTGCCAGGAGGCGCGGTCCTGGATGCCAGTGCCAGCAGCACCTCATCGATCGACAGGTATGGCTGGCTGGATGCGCCTGTAGTGGCGAAGAGGTCGGTCGCGCTGGCGTTCTGCAGCAGATTGCGCTTGGGAACCGTGACAGCGGCTTGCGACAAGGTGGGGTTCCGAAGCGCCTGCCGCACGTCGACCCAGTAGATCGCGCCGTCCTCAGGAGCGTGCAGAAACAGAAGGACCGGCAGGGGGAATCGCTCCCAGTAGAAGCGATGCTTGGGGTGCGGGTAGAACTTCCACGCCTCGCCCGAATCGTGGAAGTACGATGTCCCGCTCTTGACCTGCACCGCCACGAGCTGGCCCGTCGCGGCCCCCTCGGCGTTCACCATCTCGATCTGTCCGTCGATCCCGACATCGATCATCGAGGTTTCGCGCCAGATCAGCCCAAGGCGGTTGATCTCCGCCGCCACGGCCAGGATCCCCGCCCTCTCCTGCCACAGGTTTCCTGGAGCGGACGGAAGAGCAAGCGCATCACCCGGCTCCCCGGGCGCAGCGCCAACGGAGTCGACCGGCATGTCACCGGGAATGAAGGGCGTACCAGAGCGGTTCGTGCGGCTGCCTCAGACCTTGGAATATGGTGTCTCGATGATGTCCACGCCGTCGGGACTGGGGACGAAGTACATGTCTCCGAAGATGTTCGGCGCCTCCTGCTGCAGCACCCGCAGTACGTCCCCGGCCAGCCGGCGGATCTCCAGATCGGCGGACCCGCTACCGCGCATCTCGCAGAAGTGCCGCAGCGCCCGTGCGTTGCCGGTGGCTACGATCTTGGTCTCCGCCGAATTGGGAAGCACGGAGCGGGCTGCCTGCCGCGCGCGCTTCTTCCGCATGGTCGCGGGGCCATCGTTCCCGACCTTGTCCGTCAGCTCCTCGAGAAGACGCTGGTAGGCCTCGAGCGACAGTTCACAGGCACCCAGCCACATCTCGTACTCGGGCGTCCCCTCTTCGATCTCCGGCGGGAGCACAAAGCCGATGCTGGACTCGTCGACGTACCGCTGGCTCAGCTGCGAGTATCCCATGCCTGCACGATGCCGGATGAGCTCGTGCGTAAGCGACCGGCTCACCCCCTCGAAGAGAAAAGTCCAGACGGCGTGCTCCAGAACGCTGCCGTGCTT
>DASQBH010000922.1:0-2347 GCA_035635315.1 Longimicrobium sp. | reverse complement strand
CCACGAGGCCCGCCGAGTCCTGGATCCGAGCCTGTCGGTCTTGGACCGGTACCTCGTCTCGGGTGAGCAGCTGCGGCTGGACCGCGAGTCAATATGGGTTGATGTCGAGGCATTCGAGGCTGCGGTTTTGCGGGCGCGCCGGACCGGTGACCAAGCCGCGTATTCGGCCGCGATAGAACTGTACGACGGGGATCTGCTGCCGGAAGACCGCTATGAGGAATGGGCCATCACGAAGGAAGAGTCGCTCCGGTCGGATTTCCTCGCGTTGCTGGTCGAACAGGCACGATTGTTGGAGGCCCGTGCGAACTTCGACGGCGCCGTATCGGCACTCCGCCGGGTCATGGCAGCGGATCCCGTCCACGAGGAGGCAGGCGTCGCTTTGATGCGGGTGTACTCTCTGGCGGGCCGGCGGCACGACGCGCTGCAGGAGCATGAACGTCTGCGTGCAGCTCTGAACCTGGAGCTAGGCGTCGAGCCCGATCCTGCCACGGAACGATTGTTCGAGCAGATCCGATCGGGCCGGTCGGCGGAGCCGGAGCTGGCCGGCGAGCTGTTGGAGCAGGTCGGCGGCCTCCGGCTGGTGTCGGGCGATTTTCAGGGCGCGGCCGAAGCGTTCGTTGCGGCGATTGTGCGCCTGCGCGGTTCCGGCGCCGATCTCCCGTCGGCGCGGCTGCACCGCAAGGCGGCGCAGGCCTACCTTATGACGCAGGACGCTGCTGCTGCGGAGCGGCACGTACGGGCGGCCGAGGGACTGCTCGCGGGCACGAAGGACGATGCCGAGAAGGCCCGAGTTCTGGAGGCGCGCGCGAACTGGCTGTGGGCCGTGGGGCGCATCGACGAGGCGCAGGGCGCAGCCGAAGCCAGCCTGGCGGCGGCCGAGGCCTACGGGACAGGCGAGGACGTCGCCGCAGTGCAGGAAACTCTCGCCATCATCAGCCATATCCGCGGAGCCTGGCGGCCCGGTCTTCAGGCCGAGATCGAGCGGCTCGGTGATGCGGCCGACGACGATCCGCGGCTGGGAAGGATCTTCGAATTCCATTGCTGCATCGGTGAATACCATCTGTACGGCGACGAGTTGTGCGAGACGGTCGAAGACTATGCCCGCGGCACACTTACGCTGGCGATCGACCGGGGTGCGCGCCACGCCCAGGCATTCGCCTGGTGCCTGCTCGGGGAATCGCTGCTGCTGCGGGGTCGCTGGGATGAAGCCGCCGGATGCCTGGAGCGCAGCACGGAACTGTACGCTGAGCTCGACGCCCGCGCCGGCGCGCTGCCCTGGCAGCGGCTTGCCGAGCTCGCGGTAATGCGAGGCGACAGCACGGCGGCGGCGGCGTGCCTCCGTCACGGGATGGCGATCGCAGTGGTGTCGCCCCTGGCCCGGCATGCCTGGGGTCGGCTGTATGCAACCGCGGCGTTGGACGCGCTGGAGCAGGGCGAGCCGGCCGAGGCCGTCCGCGTAGTCCGGTCCGCGGCGGCGACCGCGGCGCGCTACGGCGAATGTCCGAGCTGCACCGCCCTGCTGTATCCGACGGCGGCCGAAGCGTTCGCTGCGCTGGGCAACAGGGCGGGAGCAGCCGTGTTCGCTCAGGCGGCCGAGCGGGTTGCACAATCCTTCCAAAGCTCGGCCTGGACCGCCATGGCCGAGTCCGCCCGCGGTTCGCTTGCGCTGACCGACGCGGACGCGGGCGGGGCACGCGAACGATTCCTATCCGCGGCGCGCCTCTACGAAAGTGCCCATCAGCCGTTCTGGTCCGCCCGCTGCAGGCTGCAGGCCGCATCCACCGGCGCGGGCGGCCCGGCGGATAGATACCTGCTGGACGACGCGGCCACTGTGTTCGAGCAACTCGGCGCGCTACGGACGCTCGCTGCCGCGCGGCGGGTGACCTGATCGCCGACCCAACCGGCCGCCACACGGGCCACCGTGGCGTGACTCAGCGAGAACTCGGAACCGATGTACAGACGACGCGTTATACGGTCGCCACCCGGTCGAAGTCGGCACCGCTCATGTGCTCGCACAGCGCAACGCAGGCATTGAAGTGGGTCGCGAACTCCGGGTTCTGCTTCCACGCGTCCCGGGACGCCTCATCGGTCCATTCCGCAAACGAAACGTAATGACCGGGGACACGTCGGTCACGAATGAGGTTCGCCACGACGATCGACGGGTAGTTCGCCCGGGACCACTGCAGGAACTCCGTCCACCGGTTTATGAACTCCTGATCGCGGCCTTCGGTCACCTGCCAGGTTCCCGAGGCATAGTGGTCTGCCATTGGTCTCACCTCCTTCCAGAAACTCTCCTTTAACCGTAGGCGTGGACCGTTCCCCACGCGTTCCCTGCTTCGCGTCAGCA